>JAQZBA010000312.1 GCA_029239365.1 Herbinix sp.
CACGTGGGTAATTGGCCCGGTGTAACTGTAGACAAGAAGGAAGGTAGTTATCGTAAGAATCGAGATGTAACTATTCTAGATCTTCCGGGAACTTATTCCTTATCACCATATTCTGCAGAGGAGATCATCGCGAGAGACTATATCGTCAAGGAACGACCCGATGCGGTTATTAATATTGTAGATGGAACAAGCATCGAACGTAACCTGTACCTGACGCTTCAGATTATGGAGACAAGAGTACCGATGGTAGTAGCAATCAATATGATGGATGAGGTGGAAGCTAAGGGTGACAGCATCGATTGTGCGAAGCTCACAAAGCTCCTAGGTGTTCCTGTTGTACCGATTGTTGCCAGAAGTGGAAAAGGCCTTGATGAACTATTGAAGGCTGCAACTAGGGTGGCAGAGAGTAAAGAGCTGACATCAAGACCGGAGCTCTTTGATACTCAAGTAAATGAGACAATTGAAGAAGTGAGAAAGCTTCTGCCGATGACAACAGAGGAAGAGACCTATTGGAAAGCTTTGAAACTGGTCGAAGCAGATGATGTAGTCTTTAATGACTTAGAAGAAGAGCTGAAGACGAAGATTAAATCGATCATCGAAAATTCTGAGAAGAGTAAAGGAATCGATCTGGAAGCAAAAATCGCTGATCTCAGATATCAATACATAGCAAAACTGGTGAAGGACTCTGTAAAGAAATCAAATATTGGCCACGTGGAAACAAGATCAGATAAGCTTGATAAGTTGCTAACCAATCGTTTTCTGGCAATTCCTGTGTTCGCAGTAATCATGTATCTTCTGTTTGCCTGTACCTTCAGCGAGAATTTCTTATTTATAGAGGGTTTACCAAGCCCTGGCATCTGGCTGGCAGGAGTGGCAGAAACCGGATGGGGACTAATAACCGGCTTATTAGAAGTCGTAGTAGCTGATGCATCCCCCTGGGTTTATTCCTTAGTGATTGATGGAATCATGGGAGGTGTTGGTGCGATCATCGGTTTCCTGCCGTTAGTACTCGTCTTATTCGTGCTGATTTCCATACTGGAGGATAGTGGTTATATGGCAAGAGTTGCTTTCGTTATGGATCGTATCTTCCGACGATTTGGACTCTCCGGACGTTCCTTTATTCCTTTATTAATGGGCTTTGGCTGTGGTGTTCCGGCGATTACAGCAACCAGAACCTTAGAATCCGAGAAGGATCGTAAAATAACCACAATCATTACAGGCTTTATGCCCTGTGGTGCAAAGCTTCCGATCTTTGCATTATTTGTTTCCGTAATATTCGCGGATAGCAATAAGACTCTGGTAACCTATTCACTCTATATGCTCAGCATCGTGGTTGCTATCATAGTATCATTACTACTGAATAAATTTGTATATAAATCCGAGACCTCCAACTTTGTTATGGAGTTGCCTCAGTATCGTATTCCTACCGGAAAAAGTGTAATCATACATGTGGTTGAGAAGCTTAAGGACTTTGCTATTAAGGCAGGTACAATAATATTTCTTTCCACCATCCTTTTATGGGTGTTGTCTAATTTTAATGTGGATTCCTTCAATGGCAAGAATGCAGCAAACAATGAGGATGGAAGTGTCATGAGTGAGATGGATGATAGCTTCCTGGCACAGGGAAGCAGTATTATTGCTCCAATCTTTCAACCCCTTGGCTTTGGAGAGTGGAGACCAACCGTAGGTATTATCACAGGCTGGATTGCGAAGGAGAATGTAGTTGTGACCTTTAGCCAGCTCTACGATGAGGATGTAAACCCGGAATATCTGGAAGAGTTCTTCTCGGAGTACTCCACCCAGGAGCTTGGAGACCTTGGTTTTACAGATGGAACTTATAATGTGGAAGAAGCTTCCACCATCTATGCAGAGGTAATTCTTTTTGAAGGTGCTGATGAGAATGCCCTGACTACGATGAAGGATGATATCCCGAATAAGGCTGCGGCTTACGCCTATATGGTATTTAATCTGCTATGCATGCCCTGCTTTGCTGCAGTTGGTGCTATGAAGAAGGAATTAAAGACCTGGAGACTGACCGGTTTCGGAATTGGAGTTCAGATGCTGACTGCTTATATTGTAGCATTATTGATCAATCAGATTGGTAGATTATTTGTAGCATAACCAAGTGCTTTTGGAAAGTCAAAGGAGGAGCTTGTTTGAACGAGGTTTTAATTAATAATACGGATAGGAATACAGAGCTTGGCAAGGAGCGGTTACTGATAGCACTTCGGTCCAAGGGAATCAAGCTGACCAAACAACGTAAGCTGGTGATTGACATTATACTGGAGAAGGAAGTTCATTCCTGCAAGGATATCTATGAATATGCAAGTAGGATAGACCACAATATCGGAGTTGCGACAGTATATCGTATGGTTAAGACCTTGGAGAAGGAAGGAATTGTAAACCGTAAAATTAACGTTACTATTGGAGCTTAGCACAATGGGCATCTGCAATAATTCTCATGGAATAGGAGATTGGATATGATAGATTTTATTATAATTGGTGTTGTTGTATTGTTAATAGCCGGAGTATCGTTCTATCTGTGGAAACGTAAGAAATCAGGGCAAAGCGCCTGTGGCTGCGGTAGCAGCTGTAGTGGCTGTAGTGGTAACTGCAGTAGTCATCATTAGGTTATGATTACCTATCCCTGTGTAGGAGTAGATACGTTCTGAGTTAAAGATATAATGAGAAGGGCAACTGCAAAAGCACCTCCGGACAATAGATGTAAATCTAATGTCCGGAGGTGCTTTCACAGTTGCTTTTCTAGTTCATGACAAGTGAATTGTTTTACTTGTCTAATATAATTCTATGATGAGAATGCTGCATCTGCAAGGACACTTCTCAACTTGCTTTAATTTTTGCAAGCTTAGGAATATAACGGTCCAGCTTTTGCTTCAATTGATCAGAAACTTTAGTAAGAGGTAACCGTACCTCATCTGTATCAATCAATCCAATTTGAGATAGATAATATTTGATTGGAGACGGGTTGGGCTCTTTGAAAAGCAATGGTATCAGGTCATAAAGCTGTCTCCAGATCTGGAGTGCTCCAACGGTATCATTTGCTTTGACCTTATGATACATCTCTACAAACTGTTCTGTCTGTAGGTGAGCAGATGCCAGGATTCCACCCTGTCCGCCTAATGTTAGAGACAGATAGAATAGAAGATCCTCTCCCGAGAGAATGGAGAAATCCTTCGGAGGATTCATAAGGAGTGACATGCTTTGCTTGATATCGCCGCAGCAATCCTTTAAGCCAATTATATTTTTTATCTCTGCTAGCTTGTAGATGGTATCATTTTCGATGTTGACACCGGTGCGGTAAGGGATATTATATACAATCATATTTAAGTTGGTTTCTTCTGCAATTGCTTTAAAATGTGCATAGATGCCATCCTGTCCGGGTTTATTATAATATGGGCAGACCGAAAGGATACCTTGAATGTCATAATATTCTGCAATTTTTACCTTCTTGATCACTTGGGCTGTATAATTCCCACCGACACCAACGTAGATCGGTAAACGCTTCTTATTATAATCCATGGTCCGTTCGATCATTTCTTCAAATTCGTAATCACTCAGGGTAGGTATTTCTCCCGTTGTTCCTAAGGGGATAAAGCCACTAATCCCTTTCTCTGAATAATGTTCAATCAACCTTTTATAGGATTTAAAATCTATTTTATCATTTTTAAATGGTGTAATAATCGGTAACCAGACACCGTTAAGCTGCATTTGAAATCCTCCTCATATCTATTGCGATAAAATGACACATGAATTGCATCTTTTGTCGTGAAGCTGAAGTTCTTCACGATGATTCGCATCTTATACTATTATTCTATATAACATTATTTCATAAAAATAGCATAATAATGCTTTGAATATTGCATATAATGCTATATAATGTTGATTAAGAATAGACGGTATCATTATGGAGGTTGATATGATAAATTTTGAAAAAGCGGGTTATCTAAATCATGATTTTAAAATATTTCATCTCATTGATCGTCAACGGAAGGAATTCGAATTTCATTATCATGATTTTAACAAGATTATTATTTTTATCAGTGGTAATATTACTTACACCATCGAAGGTAAGAATTATGAGCTGCAGCCCTATGATATCGTCCTTGTGAATGCAGGGGAGATTCATCGTCCCTCCATACTTGACAATTCAGCATATGAACGTATCATTATTTATGTTTCACCGCAATTTCTGAAAACCTTCTCCGAAGAGGATTATGACCTTAATTATTGCTTCAACCGTGCGAAACAGGAACATTCCAATGTACTTCGGATTTATTCGATGGAGAAGAGTAAGCTTTTTCAAGTATGTCAGGAGCTGGAACACTCCTTCTCCGATAGTGCTTTTGCAAAAGAACTTTATCAGAAGATTATCTTTCTGGAATTCATGATACAATTGAACCGGACAGCCATATTAAATCATATCAATTATCTTGACTCAGCTAAGGATAATACCAAGCTAATTCAGATTATCGATTATATCAACGAACACTTAGCAGAGGAAATCTCAATTGAAACTTTATCCGCCCAATTTTATCTTAGTAGGTACTATCTGATGCACTTCTTTAAGGAGGAGACAGGTTATACCATTGGCAATTATATTACTGAAAAGCGTTTGCTACTTGCTAAGAACATGGTACAGAATGGCTGTTCCATCACAGAAGCCTGCTTTCAGAGCGGCTTTAAGAATTATTCCACCTTCTCAAGGTCTTTTAAGAAGGCATTTAAGACAATACC
>JAQZBA010000313.1 GCA_029239365.1 Herbinix sp.
GACTTATTTGACTCTAATGTAGCTTCTATGGCAGCGGCTTTGGTAATGGCATCTGGTCTTGATAAGGCAGCCGGCGGTACAGGAAATGCAGCGATGGTATTCTGCTATGCAGCAATCGGTTTATTTGCTTCCATGATCGGTGTATTAACCGCTAAGATGAAGGAAAACGGAGACCCGACCAGAGCATTGAATTCTAATCCATATGTAACGACAGTTATCTTCGGCGTACTAACTGCAGTAGCTACCTGGGCTTTTGATTTTGAATGGCGTATCTGGGCAGCGAGTGCGATCGGTCTTATTGTAGGTGTTGTTATCGGTTTAGCAAGTGATTACTTTACCGATGATAAGAAACCTCCGGTACACGCAGTTGCTAAGGCTTGTGAATCCGGTCCTGCTTTCACAATCCTCTCCGGTATTTCCTATGGTTTAATGAGTACCTTGCCTTCCATGGTTGGTATTGGTATCTCCGCTCTTGCAGCATATAAGATCTGTGAGCCTCTTGGAACTGGTTATGCTATGTTCGGTATCTCCATGGCAGCAGTTGGTATGTTATCCATCGTTGGTATGATTATCTCCAATGATGCTTATGGTCCTATTGTTGATAATGCACGTGGTCTTGTTGAAATGGGTAATTTGGGTGAAAAAGCACTTGAGATTACTGACTCTCTTGATAGTGCAGGTAATACGGTAAAGGCTGTTACAAAGGGCTTTGCAATCGGCGCAGCAGGACTTACCGTTATCGCTTTATTAGGAGCTTTCATGAGCGAGGTTAACACTGCAGCAGTTGAATTAGGTATGGTAGAAGAAGGAATTCTCTACATTCAAGGCTTTGATATTATTAACCCTGTTGTTTTCTTTGGTTTATTATTTGGTGCAGCTATCCCCGCAGTATTTTCTGCTATGCTTATGCTTGGTGTTGATCGTAATGCTCAGCGTATGGTTGCAGAGATTCACCGTCAGTTCAAGGAGATCGTTGGACTGAAAGAGGGTAAAGAAGGCGTTGTTCCTGAATATGATAAGTGTATCGAGATTGCTACCACAGGTGCTATCAAGGAACTTATTCCTGCAGGCTTAATGGTTATTATTGCAACTTTACTTGTTGGCTTTATTGGTGGTGTTCAAGCAATCGGTGGTTTCATCACCGGTAATATCATCAGCGGATTATTATTTGCATTATTTATGTCTAACTCCGGTGGACTTTGGGATAATACCAAGAAGTACATTGAGTCAGGTCATAATGGCGGCAAGAACTCCGATGCACATAGAGCCGGTGTTGTTGGTGATACTGTAGGCGATCCTTTCAAGGATACCGCAGGTCCTTCCATTAATACTCAGATTACAGTAGTATCCTTAGTTGCTTCCTTAACAGCAACCATTTTCCTTAGCTTCTCAATCTTCGGCTAAGAATAATTAGTTAGTTCGCTCCGATTTGGAGTATCCACATAAGGTACAATCCGTGCCGGGCTAGTTAGCCTGTCGCAGATTGTACCTTTTTTAAATTTATATGGTTCGGATTTAATCACTCAGACAATATAGGAGGTGAATATATGTGCACATATATTCACCATTCTCTATATCGTGTGACTTATCACACCTTAACTATATCTTATTCGTTGGTTTTTCGGAATTTTAACGGTGAGACGCCTACTTTTTCCTTGAACAGATTGGAAAAGTAATGTTCGTCATAGATATTCAGATCCTGGGATATCTCTTTAATACTTTTATTTGAATTCAGTAGTAAAAGCTTAGCGAGCTCCATCTTCTGACTGATCAGATATTGGTAGGGGGTGACTCCAAAGGCTTGTTTAAAGATTCGTATGGTTTGAGAGGGAGAATGATAGATTAACTCACAGAGTTCCTTCAACTCGATCTTGTTACAGTAATTTTTATCAATATATTCTTTCAGTATAACGGATTCTTTGGAATACCCGGAAAGCTTCTTGTGGACATGGGGATATAGCTCAATAATCAAAGAAAAGAAGAGCTTTGAGGCTACCGCTGCAAAGTCAGCATTATAATTACCTGCTTGCCTGGCTGCGTCAAGTAGTTGTAGGAATATATGGCTGACGTCGATATTCTGAATATGAATCGTATGGCTAAGCTTATAGAGTCCAACTATATGATCAATGAGGGGACCTCTAGCATTGAACCAGATCTTAGTCCAGGGATTTGTCTTGCTGGAGTAGTATTGGTGGTTGGAATGGCGATGTAGGATATAGACATCACCTTTTCCTATGGTAAAGCTTTTGTCATCAACAATAACAGTACCCTCTCCCTCCAGGATATATTCGAATACGTAGAAGGTACTATTCCTTCGGGCAATCCGATAGGTCTCGTCGCAGTAAGAGATTCCTGTCATTTCTATAAAGAAGGGTAGCTCTTCTTCATGAGCTTCATTAAGAAAACTTATAATATCTTCTGTCATGCACATAATCCTCACTTTTTTACTTGTTTTATGCATTGTACGAGAAAATTATAGCATTATAATATAAATATGTCTAGAGATGTCAGGTGGATTCTATAAGATATAGTAATGTTAAGTGATTCTATATTTGAGTAGATATTGCAGAGGATTCCTATCCTTTGCCGATGTGACACGGCTCTAAGAAAAATATGAATTCTGAAAGGAAGTTCCTTATGAAGCTACGCTATCCCGCTACCCCCTTAATCACAGTTGACCCATTTTTCAGTATTTGGTCAACTACAAATCAACTGAATGCCGACATAACGAGGCATTGGACCGGTAAGCAGCAACGCATCACAGGTATTCTAGAGATAGATCAGGTACCTTATTGCTTTATGGGCCTCTCGGAGGCTGTATCAATGAAGCAGATGAAGGTTGAAGTTGATGCCTTGTTTACAAAATATCTCTTCTGTGTCGCAGAGACTGAGCTTGAGGTGAGCTTTATGACACCACTGTTACTGAAGGAACTCGAGCTATGCTCCAGACCGGTTACTTATATGGAGGTTAATGCTCGATCAAAGGATGGAGTGAAGCATAATTATCGGATTAAGATTCTGGTAGATGATGAAATCTGTCTGGATCATAAGGGACAATGGGATACGGAGTTCGACTTTGGTGATCAGGAACGTTATCAGTGGGGAAGAGTTGGAAGTGTACCACAGAAGTTCTTGAACAAGTCAGGGGATGACCATCGAATTGACTGGGGATATTTCTACATGGCAGTAGAAAAATCTACTTCATCAACCGCTGAGCTTACCCAACAGTCATCGGCTGATGCGGTAGACACGAAGAGCGGACAGCTGCAGCTGGTAGTTGATTTTCCTGCTACTGAGGCGGTTAAGACTCTGATTACATATGCATACGATGATATGAAGGGATTGGAATACTTCGGAAAGCACCTGGACGCATTATGGAAGAGATCCGGTTCTCCCTTCATTCTGGATGCAATTGACAGTGCATATGGCGAGTATCCAGTGTTAAAGACACGCTGTAAGGAATTCGCTCAGAAATTACAGGAAGAGGCGACAGACTGTGGCGGTGAGGAGTATGCTGAGCTACTTGCTCTTGCCTATCGCCAATCCATCGCTGCTCATAAGCTGTGCTCCGATGAAGACGGTAAGGTGCTCTTCATTTCTAAGGAATGCTTCAGCAATGGCTGTGGTGCTACCGTCGATGTCAGCTACCCTTCTGTACCTTTGTATCTGATCTATAATCCGGAACTGGTGAAGGGAATGCTTCGTCCAATCTTCCGTTATGCTGCTTCGCCTGATTGGCCTTTTGAATTTGCACCTCATGATGTTGGCCAATACCCTATCTTGAATGGACAGGTCTATGGAGACAATAAATTAGAATATCAGATGCCAATTGAGGAATGTGGCAATATGCTGATTATGACGACAGCGATTGCAATTGCGCAGAAGGATATCAGCTTTGCTAATGAGAACTGGTCTCTGCTGGAGAGATGGGCAGAGTATCTGCAGTTAGCAGGTTTTGATCCCGAGAATCAGCTTTGTACCGATGACTTTGCCGGTCATCTTGCTCACAATTGTAATTTATCCATTAAGGCGATCATGGGTCTTGCAGGCTTTTCTATCTTATGTAAGATGAGAGAAGAGGAAGATAAGGCAGAGCAATATCTTGCCCTGGCTAAGGATTATGCAGATCAGTGGATTGCAAAGGCTGTGAATGAGGATGGTACCTTCCGTCTGGCCTTTGACAGAGAGGGAAGCTTCAGTATGAAGTATAATCTAATCTGGGATAAGTTATGGGGTACCAATATCTTTGATTTATCAAAGTTCACTGAGGAGTTCGCTTCTTATATCAAGAGATCGAACCAATTCGGTATGCCACTTGATAACCGTGCAGACTACACTAAATCGGACTGGCTGTTATGGTGTGCAACGTTATTGGATAGCAAGGAAGATTTTATGAAGATGATCACACCTCTTTATGCTGCTTATCATAACACTCCCTCCCGTACTCCTATGACTGATTGGTATGATACTAAGACAGCTATTCAAAGAGGCTTCCAAAACCGCACTGTACAGGGAGGCTTATTTATCAAGCTGTTATTGGAACAAGGTTTATGCCACCTAAAGGCAGAATAAACAACAGTAATCATGAATAAATAACAATAAATGCTCTTCAATTATCGAAGGATTTCCATGATAATTGAAGAGCATTATTTATCGTATAGGAAATTGCATCCTATACGATAAAAACGCTCCGCTAAGGATGCGCACTTCGCGGATAGGAAGTAGTTGCTTCGCAACCCGCTCAGGCG
>JAQZBA010000314.1 GCA_029239365.1 Herbinix sp.
TTTATTGAAAGTCAGTAAGCTCTATCTGGCAGGTGGAGATGCCGGTCTCGTGAGCCTAGGGAATATATTATTATCCTGTAGAGATATTACCGCCAAAATGGCTATTATACCCTTTGGCCTTGGAGCATTACTCTTCTATTCTTTATTAATGAAAGCAAAAATCATACCAAAGTGGCTTGCAATATGGGGTTTAGCTACGGTTCCTTTTGTTCTCATTGGTGTACCGTTAACAATTTTTGGCATAGCCGTACCTTTTGCACTATTCATCCCCTACGTGCCTTTCGAATTCTTTACCGGAATTTATATATTGATAAAAACTCCTTACTCCACCGGTGAAAGTAGAATACGGAAATAGTGTGGGCTATTATCCTCTGTGATTAATCAAAATAAAGTCTGAAACCATTCCGAGGATGGAATAACTGCAATGGGTATCACCCTCCATTAGTTTAAATTCCACTTTCGACATGTCATAATGAAATAATTCCATTGTTTTAAGTAGAAATCTTGTTTGCTCAAGTCGGTTCGGCATGTCGTTCTCAGCAGTAATAAACAGCAGCCTGCTTTGCAAGGTGGCATCAACTTCGTGGTCTACATAATAGATAGGAGCTGCTTCATCAATTCTTGCAAGACGGGAATCAAGACCTCTTTCTCGTAATACGTTAAAATGAACTGTCGGCTGACCTGCATCAAAAATCCAACCCTTTACTGCATCCGGTTCAATATCATATTTATTAAGATAATGGCAATCAAAATATACCATCATGGCCAGATATGCACCTGCGGATGATCCACCTACATAAATATCACTAAAAAGACTGTGCATCTCACCATATGCTTTGACGAAAGCGATTGCTTTTGCAGTATCTTCAACAAAATCAGGGAACTTTGCTTGAGGATACTTTCTATATTCAACAGAAACAAAGGCAACTCCTTTTGATGTAATATCTATTAAATCCGAGGTTTCCTCTTTGCTGCCGCCTTCCATACCGCCTCCATGAAAGTATATAAATACCGGATACAATCCTTCACTGGCCTCCGGTAGGTAGATATCCAAAGAACAGGTATCTGCATTACTTTCATCATAAATGATATTGCGTAATTCTCTCATAAGACGAACCTCGATTCGTTAGCTACATCTATTCTCATATAACTCCTCCTATTGGCTTGTATTCGGTTGTACGTTTTTAACTGTATTATATCATGAACGATAGACCTGTTCATGATCTTGGCTACGATCGTATATTTCAAGCAAGCTTGAATATACTCACTACGCTTAATTATACCATGAATATTGAGCTTTTTCATGGTCTTTTGCTTCGATCATTTGCTTGCAAACAAGTTTGCAGCATTTTTAATCAAATAATCGCTCAAAGTAACTAATATAATAGGTATTCCCTGATGCTTTCCGGCTGGTATAGTTTATCTCAGACCTTCAGTCATTTTTATATAGACATGATACCTACAAAAATAACATATATATTATATAAAGTAAAATAAGGTGCTCCTAAATGACGATACATGTTGTTCAACCCGGAGAAACAATATCATCTATCGCTGAATTTTATAAGGTTCCGGAAGATAGACTGATATTGGAAAATGGTATACCTAATTCGAATAATTTAGTAGTAGGCCAAACTATTGTTATCGTCTATCCTTTCATAAATTATACCGTCAAGGAAGGTGACACATTAAGTGGCATTGCAGAAATGCATAATGTTTCATTAATGCAGATTTTAAGAAACAATCCCTATCTATCCGATAGAGAATATATATACACCGGTGAAACGATTACCATAAGTTATGATACCAATAAAATCAGAACAATTGCGATAGGTGGTTATGTCTATTCTTATATAAATAAAGAGGTATTAAGAAAAACATTACCTTTCTTGACTTTTTTAACAGTATTTAATTATCGAATTAATGCGGAAGGAGACTTAAATAATCTTGATGATCAAGAAATAGTAGATATGGCTAAGGAGTATGGTGTTATTCCTATGATGTTAGTATCAACTTTATCTGAACAAGGAATTGGAAATAGTGAGGCAGCTTATATTATTCTAAATAATCCTGAAATACAGGACCGTATGATTAATAATATAATAAATAACATACAGGCAAAAGGTTATTTAGGCTTAAATCAATTTTTTCAGTTCTTAACTCCTGAAACAAAAACCCTAGTTGAAAATTTCATAATAAAAATGAGTACCCGTTTAAAAAGTTACGGATTACGATATACAGTTACTATAACGCCAAGAACAAATATTGAAAGAACTGAAGTAACATATGAAAGCATTGATTACTCAACCATATCTCAGTACACTGACGCAATGCTGTTTTTATCCTATGATTGGGGATACTCTTTTGGACCACCAGCCTCTGTAACTCCGGTTAATATTTTACGAGAAGTTATTAACAATATAATAAAAATAGTTCCACCTGAAAAATTTGTATTAGGATTACCTGTTATTGGTTATGACTGGGCCCTTCCATATGTACCGGGATTTACAATAGCTAATGCGATCATACCTAATGCGGCAATTCTACTAGCCGCTGACCAAGGAGCATTAATTCGATATAATGAGGTATCAGCAGCGCCTTATTATTTTTATTCTATTTCGGATGAACTTCATAATGTATGGTTTAAAGATGCCAGAAGTATAGATACAATTACTAGATTAGTTCCAGAATACGGTCTTCAGGGGATATCCATATGGAATAATATGTTCTTCTTTACTCAAATGTGGCTAGTAATCAATAACCTATATGATATATTAAAGGTCTGATTTAAGCATTTTTTCCTGGACATGAAAAAGAAACTTTTGCCACAGATGATTTTATTCATCTATTTGCAACAGTCCCTTTTTCTTAATACTCAATTTTTTATATTAGGATAAACCTGAGCCAAATACTTAATATTCTCTCTTGATGACAAAAAACGAACCACGAATCGTTCCGGCTAATTTTGACTTCTGCCTAGCGAATTTAAACTTCTCTTCTAACTCCTTAGGTACTTCCATCCCCTCAGAAAGCTTAAACCCAACTGCCCGTTTCTTAGGGTCATTAATCGTATACATGACATTGACTGCAAGACCATCCTCAAAAAATACATAAGCCATTTTGATATTCTCAACCTGAAAACAAGACGTTTCTAACGGTTTGGCTGCAAACTCAATATCACGTTCTTCTTTCAAAATTCGGTTCACATAATCTAGGGTCTCCTGGCCTTCGCCAACCGATACAACCGTAAATTCATGCTTGTATTTATTCATAAAGTATCGGGCTTCATTTGCGCGTAAACCCGCAAGCGCCTCTGCAACCGGTGAAGACTCTAAACCGACCGTAGACACATTTTTAAAATCAACGATATAGGACATTTCCATACCTCCTTTTATCTCTTAACAACAGGAATCCACATTTCACCAAAGACTAAACCGTCTCGCTGCCCCAACAGCACCATTGTATTTGGCCCGCCAACATAGGCAAAATTCTTTGCTTCCGGCAAAGCTTGTCCAAAGGCATGTCCAACTAGCTTACTATTTAATTCATCAATTGTCTTCCCTTCACCCTTAACAACTAAATATTCTCCCTTAGGAAATTGGATCACTCTTGCTTCTTCCTGTACCGATGCCTCCGTCATAACGCCGGCATAATACATCATCTTATTATTCACTGCTTCATTCACAGCAAAAACGTATTCATTTGTGGCTATGGCTTTTAAAGTATCAAGCCGTCCATCTTGGCTAACGGTCTGCCAGAAGTCTGACTTTTCTTTGTTTAAGCCAGCAAAGTCTGTATAATCGCTCTTTAGCTCAATTCCAAGTCCTAAAACTATAAAGCTATCTTTTTCTTCTATTGTATATTCTGCCATATGATCAACCTTCCTTTTATTATTTATCAAATAACTTGTTGACTTGTCTTGATAGGTATATAATAACCATAAACCATGTCAAAAAATGATACTGTTAAGGAGTCCCTATGAATAAAGTTGAACGGATTAATATCATAATGCGGTATATCAACAATCGTGCCCACTTTACAATTTCTGAAATCATGCGAGAATTTAAAATCTCTCGTTCGACAGCGATTAGAGATATCAGAGAAATTGAAGCAATGGGGATGCCTCTTGTTTCTGAAGTTGGTAAAGATGGGGGGTATTTTGTCATGCACAACTCTGTACTGCCCGCTATCCGTTTTACCGATAATGAGGTCAGAGCTCTTTTTATTGCCTTTATGGCTACAAGGAATCAACAGCTCCCTTATCTTAAGAGTCGTCAGTCTTTGGCTGAAAAATTACTGGGTCTCATTTCCGAGAATCAGCAGGATGATCTTGTTCTTTTAAATACAATCTTGCTTTTTGAAGGGACCAACCCTTATAATCCTGACCTGCTTGATCTTTCGGATCTCCCTCATCCCATGTTGGAAAAACTCATCCAACTCCTACTTTCGGATCGCTATTTATTAATTACCCTTGAAGAAGAGAAAGAAATAAAATCATATCCCATTTATCTCTTGCACCTTTATCATCAAAATAGCATTTGGCTGATAGAAGGCTTTGATTTAAAAGAAGAAAGGAAGATGATTTTCCCGATCGATCATCTCACCAATGTCATATCCTACCCGACGAAAACTAGAATAAGTAAGAACGAAGTCATAGATAAATTAAGCAAGCAGGAAAAAGAAATCAACCTTATCCTTGAACT
>JAQZBA010000315.1 GCA_029239365.1 Herbinix sp.
ACCATACACGCTGACCCTGTCCGGTATGCCATCCCCATTCACATCACCTATTTTCTCGTCGATCAGCAAATGGTATTCCATTATCGAGTTAGCTATAATATGATCTTCTGCTGCTGTTATGTCATAGTCAGCAAAGCTGCCCCAGTACTCCGCCTTATTATATTTGGGGTTTTTATACAAAAAGTAAACGATAATCGGTAGGTAATCCATTTCCGGATGAGCAGTAAAAAACTGCTTATCACCATAGCGAATTGCCTCCAAAGCAAGCGGAAGTTCCCGGCGGAATATATAATTACGGATTTCACTCCTCCACTGATCGAGTTCTCCATCTATTTGCAAATATACGTAATAGCGAATACTTCCATCAACCAGCAGCCATTCTCCCAGTACTTCATCCCGCATAGCGGTCACTTTATCAAAGGCAAAATCCTGCCCTATTGTTAAGAATAATTCTGCAGTAATATCCGAATGTGTAAGTGTATATCTTCTGGGTATAATTGGTGCTGTCTCTGTAACGCCTTCCCTAAACTCGGTCGTCAGCTTCTTGGGGTTCAATCTGCTCATATCATCAACTCCATACAATACTCAATATAAACATTATATTCGCGGCAGCCCCTTATGCTCTATCACCTCTCTATAATTTTTCTATTAACATCTTCCGTTTGTCCAGTAATTCATTTGAAAGCCGGTATACTAAATCATTCATTTCCTGTTCAGACAAAAACTGACAAATTAACTTTAAAATAGATATAATGCAGAACAAATATACATCTATTTACATATGATATTACTGGAATACTTTTTTCTTCAAAATATTACATTATCCAGGAGGTGATATTGATGTTTCAATATCAAGAAGCTGAAAAGTTTACAAATTGTTTTGATAGTAAATTCTGCAGCAATATTCAGATACCAAGCTTACCACTAAGAGGACCTAAGTCTTTTGACCAAATTCTTCACTATATTCATAAATCGATCGAAGACGAAGCAAACGCAGCTGATTTTTACCGACATCTTTTAAAAGAAGCACCAAATAAGCTTCATTGCGAATTTATCCAACATGCTTATAATGATGAATTGGAACACTTACAGATTTTCAGTAAATTATATCACTATTATACCGATTGCGAACCGAAGTATTGTGTTACTCCAGCGTCTTATTCCTGTTATAGGGATGGTCTTCTCAAGGCTTTAATCGGCGAGTTGGACGCTGTTGAATTTTATCGCAATGTTCAGTTATCAACAATGGATCAAGTTATCATCGATACCTTCTATATGGTGATGGTTGATGAACAAGGGCATGCAACCATGTTCAGTACATTGTATAATAATTTTCCGATCAAATAATTCGTATACTAGCAAAATAGTATAAGCGCAGTGCATGTTCACATTATTCATTTTGCTTACGAGCTAATAAAAAGATGCGTCACATCCTAACATAAAAAGTTATTTTGTGTCGCATCTCTTATTTAAATTTCAATTATTACATTTATTTCCACATATTTATCCACATGATCAACAATTTTTTACATTTATAAGCACTAAGAAACCTAATGCTTTGACATGAATTTATAATTTTAATTACATCATAGTATCATTCTTTATGGTATCCACCAAATTAATACTATAAATTCTTCTGCCAGCTATATAATAAGCAGCCTCAACGGATACTATTATTACACCTGCAAATATGACAATCGGTATTACTGGTATGTGGTTCATAAACTCGTCAAGCCGGATTAAGCTTGCGTTAAGAGCTAGCAAAACAAGGGGTATGTTAATCAGCAAACTTATCAGGATCGGTTTTACAGCCAAAATGGTAGCTTCATAGATTAAAATCCTTACCACACCTTTCGGTGAAAGCCCAATAGTTATATATCTTGATATCTCCCTTTTCCTTTGATAAATCAAGCCCAGGGTATTTGATAATACATTGGCAAGCCCAATAAAAACCAATAAGCCCGCAAGACTACCTATGATAATCTTATATGCTTTTCGGAAATCCGAATTTCGTTTCTCCGTATCGATTCTATTTTCTACGGTGAAATCCACCTCATTTCCTATTCGTTTCAATATAGCTTTCTGAATATTTCCTATCTCATTCTCGGAATCCGCTAGTATTGTAACATATAGTTCGTCCCCGGATGTATTCTTTCCTAGTGTAGAATAGGTACTTACCGGCATAATCTGTATCAATGAAAAGTCATCAAATTCTTCCCGAAGGTTTGGAAGTTTTTCTGAAGCAGCGGCTATCTTTACAGAAAAAGCCTCCGATGCCTTCCCTTCCTTTGTTTCATTACCCGTAAGCTCTAGGATTTGATTTTTATGGATCTTTATAAATGGGATCATTTTCTTATAGCGGCGATTACTGTTAATATTGTCCCATATTGTATTGATTAAAATAACGTTTGGTCCCTCTGATTCATGAAAAAGGCTTGGTGGTACGTCTATATTAAGACAATAATCTCGGAAGCTATTGTCATCTAATACAAGCAATGGGGCATTCACCCGGTAGCGATCTCCAACATTAACAATCCCATTATCTTTTAGATAATCAATTCCTCTAAGGCAAGCCAGCTCATCGCTGAGCATATTTGTGGTAATCTCGATATAAGTTGTTACCTTTTGATAAGAAATACAGCTTTTCACTCCTTGAATATTTCTTATATCTGACACCAATTTCTCCTGGATACCCTCGGAATTTTCAAACGAAACCATCAAATCCCAGGTATCCTTATAGCGCTCAAAAAATGTATGTCCGGTACTAATACCGGATATTGTCTCAAGGTTTAGAAAGGCACTGAATATCAAAAAGGACAGGGTCAAGGAAACAGAAGCTGTGCGAAAGGCTTTTCTTCGAATATATAATGATTTTCTTGCCAGTTCACCTTCTGTACCGAGTAAACGGGATATAAGAGAAAAACGCTTTATCCGGTTTATCGATTGACCTCCTTCATACCGTATCGCCTCCAGCGGACTTAATCTGCTTAATTTTCTTGCCGGAATCCTGGCAGAGAACCACACAGTGAATAATGATGCAGCCAAAGAAAAAAGCAAGAGGAACGGGTGATACCGAAAGATTAATTCATAATCCCGGACGGAATGTACAACATTTTCAACATACCGCATAAATACATAACAAAGTCCGGCCCCTGCAAGAACTCCGACGAATGAAGGTATGAGGCACAATGTGACAGCCTCATGAATCAAAGCAGTGCAAAGCTGTCTGGGTGTTGCCCCAATACTTTGCAAAATACCCAACTGATGAAGTCTGGCCATCATGGAAATACCAAAAGCATTATGTATGATTAATATCAGTGCTATGATTGCAATCAGTAATATAAAAATATATACCAACATAATCAGGGGTGGATTATGCCCTTCTGAAAATATAAAATACTTGGACAATAGCTTATCATGGTATTCTATTTCGGTAGTACTCTTATTTAGACCTAAGTGCTCGACAAGTTCCGGCAAATCCTGATAGACCTTCCGTGGATGATACAGATACAAATATGCCGTTGGATTGAGATCTGTTTCTGGTTCTTCAAGGATAACTTTTTTCACATTAGGATGGCGTTCCATAATTGCCACATCTTCCTCAGAAACGGTACCGGTTATCTTTCCATGCCAGTCTCCTTCCTGCTGCCTGATCAGCTGTATTTCATCCATCCAGATATTATAAAAGATACCGCAGGTCAAAGACAAAAGAACGGAAGCGATCAAGGAAGCAGCAATGATCGAGATCGTTGAGCCCTTATTCCCTTTTACATAGCTTGAGGAGTATTCTTTCAATAAGCTCATTATCTCACCGCCTTATCAGAAACAATACATCCATCTTCTATGTTAATAATGCGGTTTGCCTCCATTGCCATTTTATCATCATGAGTAATCAGAAGAATGGTTTGCTTCAGATTACGATTCGAAAACTTTAAAAGCTCTACAATTTCTCTGGAATTATGGTGATCCAGATTTCCTGTCGGTTCGTCCGCCAGAATAAGCGCTGGATGATACAGAAGGGAGCGGGCGATTGCAGTTCTCTGCTGCTGACCGCCGGATAACTGGCTTGGTAAGCAGTCCAGCTTATCTGATATACCAAGAGCTTCAATAATTTGTTCAAAATAATCCATATCCGGCTTCCTTTTGTCCAAAAGCATCGGCAGCATAATATTCTTTCTGACATTCAAGGTTGGTATCAGATTATAAAACTGATAAATGAGACCAACTTTCCGACGTCGAAAAATTGCCGACTGTTCTGCATTAAAAGCAGTGATATCCGTATCCTCAATCATCACTCTGCCTTCCGATGGCTTCTCGACACCCCCGATGATATGCATAAGCGTTGATTTCCCAGAGCCGGAGGCACCGGTGATGGCAATAAACTCACCTTTATCCACAGACAGATCTACTTGCTTCAAAGCTATTACTTTACTATTACCCGATCCGTAATACTTTGAAACAGCATCGCATTTTAATAGTTCCATTTGATTATCCTCCTTAAAATCTAATATCCTTTAAAGAATTAATTATAGAAGCTACATGCTCTACTTATATTCGAACATTTTTTGGCAGACCCCGGTATCGTTTCCGGCATTCTTTCCATTTATCTTATTATAGCATAATCCTTTAGGAAAAATAATCCATATTTATGTATGCTATTAAGACTTCAAAAAGGTGATTGCCGTGGATGCG
>JAQZBA010000316.1 GCA_029239365.1 Herbinix sp.
ATTCTTAATTGACATCAGGAAAGTAGACGCTTTCTCCTGCTTCTTTAAGAATATATTGATATTCTTTTGCACCGGAATGATTGTTACTAGGGACAACAGGCATATCGGTGACAAAATACGAAAGATTACCATGGCAATTGTTGCAAAATATGTTAAATAATAGAGACCTGCAAACAAATAAAGTGCCTTTTTCCCTATATAATACGGCAATGTATGACGCTTTACAGCAATATCCTTCTCTAGATCACAGATATTATTAGCCAGCATAATATTTGCTGTTGTAGCAAAGGGGGCAATGGAAAATAATATAAGTGAAAACAATGGAAGTACTTGCAAATCTAGGGATATTGTCTTTAAATTAACATTCAAGCTTAAAAAAGTACCCGCTGGTAGGTTAATGTATAAAATAATAAACGGAATTAACAAGCCGTAAAAGATACCCGATAACGCCTCCCCCAATGGCTGTCTGGAGATTGGTACCGGTCCATAAGTATAAAATACACCGCATAAAAAACATAGACCACCAATCAGGAATATGACGATATCGGTTAAGACCGCCAGATATAATCCCAAAGCTGCGCTAACAGTGAATAGCACACAGATGATAATGAATGCAGTTCTACGTTTGAACTGTAATGTCTGGTGATTGTTCCTGGAATCGATAAAATTGTTGATCGCTGTAGTAGTAAGATCAAATAGGAACATTGCCGCAAAGAACAGTAATGTCAGATCCCATCTAATTGGCTGCCCTTGATAAACCAATAAAGCTATTGTAATTAAAAATGCAAAGATACTAGTGATTTTCGTCATTATCTCCACATAATTTAAGAACCGCTTAATCATAGAAACCTCCATTGTGCCTCTACAAGGCTGCAACCTTTACAACAAGATGAATAGAACTATCAATTCACTTGTCATGAATTGTGTGTAAGTCTACTACTTCAGGACAGGGACACGAAATCGGATGATCCTGTCAGAAGTAGCGACCTACAATTATTATCATATTATCATAGCAATGTTAGGATACCCCAAATTCCTTAAGATAAACGGGATGCTTTCTTTAGAATACCCATTAATTGTTCCTTTTTATGAGGAGACAGTGACAGCTCATCAATGATCTTTATGGATTTATGATAGAACTTATCAACCATCTTTCTGGTGAATTTAAGTCCCCCAGCCTTGATTACCGCTGCATTAATATCAGCTCTTGTGATTGTTTGAGCTTTCGCCTGATCCCGAAACTCACTAATCTGCGACAATGCATGGATCAAAGGAAGAGTAATGACTCCCTGTTCATAATCTGATTGCACCGGTTTGTTGGCCCCTTCAACGGTTTCTTCAAAATCGATACAGTCATCGGTCAATTGAAATATCATACCGATATGATAGCCTAATCTGCGATAGCTTTTCACTTCTGCTTCCTGGCAACCGGAAAAGATTGCTCCAGCGAAAAAGGAAGCTTCAAAGAGTGCCGCTGTCTTGCCGGATATAATCTTAAGATACCGATAAGTTGATAATTCTATATTGCCGTTATTGATATGCTGATTCAACTCTCCCAGACATACTTTACCAACATAATCCGGCAAAGCCAAATCCAGATAATCCTTCTTATTCTCTATGGAAGCTGACATACGTAAAGCAACACTTAGGAGGTAGTCTCCACAGATAACAGCGGTACGCCTTCCATACTTCTTCTGCAAGGTTACATCTCCCCTACGAAGCTCAGCATTGTCAATAATATCATCATGTACAAGAGTAGCAAGATGCAATATCTCAATCGCCGCAGCAATCTTAACAGCGTTCTTATGAACCAAACCCTCTGCATTCTCAGCACAGATTATCACTGAAACAGCACGGATGAATTTACCTTGGGAGGCCATCAGATGCGTTGTATATTCGCGAATAATCAGTGGTGATTTGGAGAGAGTTTTATCTATCTCCTGCTTTACTAACGCCAAGGCTTCTTCGGAGCGGATCAGTTCGATATTCACTTCTTGTTTTATCACATTAGTCATTATAAATATACCACTTTCTGACGAACGGGAGTTTCTTCCACAGCTTCTTCAGTCCTGGCATAGCGTAATAATCAAGTCCTAAGGTTCTACCTGCACCGATTAATACAGCGATACCGGCAAAAATCATCCAGAAGGTTCCTAGATATAATCCGGTGGTGCATACAAACATGAACTGTAGAACTAAAGAAACGGCTGCTGCAGGAGTTGTGAATAACCCTCCCATAAGTGCTAATCCAATTATAATTTCTGCTACTACGATAAATATCTGCATCAATAGCTGTACATTGTCATAAGGGAGAATTAATTTGTCAACAAACCAATTCATCAACGGTACATCCAGCTTGAAGGCATAATCGCCGATTGTTGAATGAGCAATCTCTTTACCACTTACAAAGATAATCTTAAATAAACCAATGAAATCAAAATTAACTAATACCTGTCCAGCCTGTTTTGCTACTTCAGCTGCGCCTTCTACTGCACCTTCGGTAGTTCCGGTTGCACCGGAGGTCGCATCTGCTGTTAACTGAATAACGTGGGAAGCTTTGGTCGCTACCATCTGCACTGCCTTAACAACACCATCTGCCGCAGCAGTTGTTGCGGAGGATACTGCATCGGTATCGGTTGCAGCCTGAGGATATAGAATGCTGTTATACCAAGAATTCGCTCCACCAAAGAAACCGGTAAGCTTGGGACCGGTAAGCCAGCCCTCAACAATCTTCATAATTCCTTCAAATAACCACACTGCGCCAAGCCATACTCTAAGTGGCATTAACAAAAAGCTTGGAGTACGATTAGAAAAATGTCCGCCAACAAAGCTTCTACTATTACGAATTGTGAATATCTCCATCTTCAAATAATGGAATACCTTATTCCAACCAAGTACCTGAATAAAGTAAATTATATTGATAAAATGCTTTGCAAACATCGCCAGGAAGGAGGGCATACTGAAGAAATGACCCGGTAGTCCGACATGACATACAGCGTAACGTCCACCGATGCTAACCATAACGCCATGGAACTTCGGATTATACTCCTCTAATTTCCCATGACCCTTCATTGACACTTCAATATTATGTGCTGCGGTATGGGAGCTCTGTTCACAGTTCTCAACCATCTGAGGAACAGGACGTTCCTCTCCTGCCGGAACATAATTCATATTATCACCGATTACATATACATTCTGATTTTTAGTAGAACGTAAATGGGAATCTACCTGAACACGACCACCACGTGTTACTTCTAAGGAATCAGCAGTCTTCTGAACAACATCAGTGCTCTGAATGCCGGCTGCCCAGATTATGGTTCCTGCCGGATAGTGATTTACCTTATCTCCCTGCTTCAAATCGATAAAATCTTTACCGATATTAGAAACAAAAGCGTTCATGACAAGCTTAACACCCATCTTCTCAAGACGTCTTGCCACCTTAGCGGAAAGCTTCTCGGTCAGGTTCGGGATTGGTCTGCTTAAACCATCTACATTAACCATAGATACATCTCTGCGGTCTATGTCATATTTTTCACACAAAAAAGGAACGTATTCTGCTAGTTCACCAATCATTTCAACTCCGGTGAAACCTGCGCCAACAACATAAAAAGTAAGTAATCTTCTTCTCTCTTCCAGATTCTTCTCGCAAGATGCTACACGGAAGGTATTCTGAATGTGATCACGAAGTACAACGGCATCTTCATAAGACCATAGCTTATAGGTATGTTCTTCCGCACCAGGAACTCCATAATAGGTAGGCTTTGATCCTGCTGCCAATACTAAGTAATCATAAGGATAAGTCTCATTCTCGGCGATTACTACTCTCTTCTCAAAATCGATTGAGGTTACCATATCCATCATTACATTAACACGGCGACCAGCAAATACCTTCTTAAGACTAATCTTAATGCTTTCCTCATCCACACGGTTAGCTGCAACTTCATGAAGTTCAGTAAGCATGGTGTGAAAAGGATTTTTGTCAATAATAGTGATACTGACATCCTTCGACTTTTTGAATTTTTTTGCCAGTTTTTTCGCCGTCAGAATTCCGGCATACCCAGCACCAACAATAACAATTTTCTTCTCCATGTCTGCTCCTTACTGCTTATCCATGCAAAATTTCTATCTAAAATTTGCATGCGTATTTGTTAAGTTTATAACAATCTTTTACGTATTCTTTAGGTAACCGCATTTGTCCAAGTTACATTTACTTCGATTAGTATAACACAAAAGGATCGATTTGAAAACATTTTTTGAAAAAATAGTGAAAATGGCTACTCTTTTTGTATCTATATACCTGTATTTGTGCATATCATATAAAACTGATAGGAATTAGATTCAAGGTTTCTAACAACTTGAATTATCTGTCATATTTAGTCGTAAACGTTAGGGGATCCCTCTTGCTCATCTTGAAATACATAAGAATCGAGAAGCTGCATCTCCCCAGATGCAGCTTCTCATTACGTTCTATTTTATTCCTTCTACCCACTTTGTAAGTCATCCGCTATGGAATACTTGCAATTTATATTCAAAAAGTACGGAAGTTGCCTTCGCAAACTTTTCTGAACCTTATTTATAACTCGTACCAGCTACCAGCTACTTGCCGGACGATGTACCCTCCAGAATCTCCTTAAGGTATCTACCGGTATAGGATTCCGGCACCCT
>JAQZBA010000012.1 GCA_029239365.1 Herbinix sp.
AACAGTTCGGTAAAGTTTATGCCGTCCTCACTGATATTTACAGAGATTGTCTGGGTACGTTTTCCCCAGATAGCAAGGGGGTTCAACGCAAGACGAATGGTACTAATCTTAGTAGGTGCTCCCAGATCCACGGTCAGAGTATTGGGATATCCTCCATTTCCCTCCCAGTAAGAGGGACCATCCGAGAAGCCATCCACTGCCTTTGGCGCATTATATACCTGCGTATAGCTGCTGGCTTCAATGCTCTTACCAAGTGCTACATTCTCGCCTTCCGGCAGCACCAGCTTATATTCCTCTACAATAAAGTCAGGATGTTCTTCTGCGGCTGTCTGCTCTCTGGCCTCTACAATTGTAACATTGGCCGGATCAATAGTCTGAGGCGGTTCCTTGATGAAGTTCTTGGTATAATACAATAAACCTATATTGGCTAAAATCAATACTACAATTAATATTCTACGAACAATTTTCACATTAACCTCCATTCTGCTGCTTCGCAGCAGCTCCAAATTATTCTATCACCAAATTCTTCGTGGATGTCTCATCAATCTCGAATTTGCCCTGTTCGAAGCTTGTGATCTTCTCACCAAGGATTTCAAGATTTTGAATTGTAATATCTTCTACGGTATGAGTTTCATCGAAGCCATGAATTCTGGAGCTGTTGAATTTACCTGCTAATACCTTTACTCCATCGATTAAAACATTACGGATCTGTCCTCGTTCCTTTGTGGTAGACCAACTTGTACTCTGTGCAATATTAAAATCAATCAGGTACGGTATCTCATCCCCATCGCCGGAGCCCATTTGCGCATTCTCTACGATAATGTTCTTGAAGGTGACATCTGTGATCAGCGCATCGTCCGCATTGTGCACAGAGATAACAGGTTTATGGAAATTATTTAAGACGGTAATATTCTCGAAGGTGATCTCACTAAGCTTTGCATCCGCTTTCTTACCCTTATTCGTCTCGTAACCAATCTCCATGGATTGTGCCAGATCAGTCCAAAGCTGATTATCCTTAAAGGTAATATTCTTAGAATCTCCGGTATAATTCTTCACAACCAGAGAATCGTCCCAGCTTCTGACGAAGCAATTCTGTACGGTATAGTTTTCACAGGATTGAAGTGTGATGCCGTCTCCATTCGGTCTTGAAGAGATAATCCGAAGGCCATCGATTAAAGCATTCTTTGATGTACTCGCTGAGCATACCCAGGCATTGGGGTTCAGTACCAGAACATCCTTGATCTCAATACCATCGCAGAAGTCAAACTTCAGCGGAACCATTGCTGACTTCCCCTGCCATCCCTTGAAGGTTGATCCATCAATAATACCTCTGCCCATCACCTTGACATTACTGGTATAGTTGGATTGTACAACCCCATGCACCACAGCCCCACCGGCGATATATAGAGTCTGATTATTCTCCAACATAATGGAATCGATCTTCCACTCACCGGGGCCGATATAAATTACATCCTTATCTCCTTCCTTAGGAGCATTCTTCTCAATCGGATTGGTAAAGATATGAAGTGCTCTAGAAGGTGAATCATTGAAGACTAAGGTATAATTGTCCTGTTCCGTGATGGTAAAGGACACCGTATGCTTCTCAGCATCAATTACCGGCTCTATCCCATAGCTTACGGGGCTTACTTTTACTGTTTCAAGTTCAATATTCGGAACAGAAACCACAATATCAGCGATTCCCTCGAAATCGAAGTATGTAACCGGAGTTCTTGACTGGGTAGGCATATAATCGCCAAACCACACCCTGTTATGATTTACATTGGTATCGTATACATAACTGTCATAACCATTGACAGTAACTAATGTATCCGTACAATGCATTAATGAATAATCCCTGCCGGCTTCATTCACTGTCTTTAAATCCTCGTCAGCTGAATCCTTTAAGGAAGTGGGACCTTCATACATCATCAGTTCGGAAGCGCTCATGTCAATCATTGCATTAACCTCTTCTACTCGATTCTGCAACTTCAGATAACCCCATAATCCTCCTGCAATTAATCCAACCACAAGGATCCATTCTGTAATCGTAAGAATAATCTTTTTCTTCTCCATACTGCTACCCTCCTATGCTTTTAATAAGTTATCCCAATGAATATTGCTATTAAAGTTCAAAGCTTCATAATCGGCTTCTAATTCCTTATACTCCGGTCCAACCCCCAGGGACCTCATCCCGGCTGCTTTTGCAGCTACAACACCTGCAGCAGAGTCTTCCACAACAAGGCATTCATCAACCTCAAGTCCAAGCTTATTCGCTGCAACGACAAATACCTCCGGGTCTGGCTTCGATCTGGTGATATCAAGCCCACAGCTCACCTTGTCAATGTAGGACTCCAGCTGTGTACGCTTTAAGATCAATGGCGTATTCTTACTCACGGAACCAACACCAATTAATATACCACGCTCCCGCAGCATGGTGAGTGTCTCTACTACTCTAGGTAATACTGCCTCTGTCGATAACTCTTGTAACAGCTCAATATAATAACTATTCTTCCGTTCTGCGAGCACCAACTTCTCAGCATCGGTAAAGATGCGACTTCCCTTGCTTAGTACGACCTCTAAGGATTCCATCCGGCTGACCCCCTTCTGCCTCTGATTATCCTCCTTCGTAAAGTCTGTAATATCCAGTTCCAAGGCTAATTGCTTCCAAGCTTTGTAATGCAACTCATCGGTGGAGACTAACACTCCATCCAAATCAAAAATCACTCCCTTGATCATTTTAAATCCAACCTTTCCCATAGTCTGTAAGCTTTTATGCGAGGTACGCATCCCATAGTGAACTTCGTTCCCTTGCGGAGTGCTTTATATTTCATAGGACGCAATTTCCTATGAAATAATAATATCTTTGGCTTCTATACCCTATTAATGCAATCCATCTGTTAATACTGAACATTATGATTATGAAATATTTATTCTACGGTATCTGTACATTTTTTGAACGTTATGCTAAACTAGTGTAATGAAGTTTAACATTAAACCTATGAGAAAGGAACGTAAAAATGTCTACGATTAAAGATATTGCTAATATCGTCGGAGTTAGCTGCACCACTGTTTCTAACGTAATTCATGGCAGATCCGGCCGTGTATCAGCCGAAACCATTGAGCGCATCAACGACGCAATTGACAAATTAGGATATGTCCCGAATATGTCCGCACGTTCTTTAGTTTCCAGTTCCTCGAAGGTAATCGGTATGATCAGTCATCTGACAGCGAATACGAAGGAAACCATTATTGAGGACCCCTTTCATTCTGCATTCATCGGATCCATTGAAAAGACTCTGCGGGAAAACGGCTATTATCTGATGCTTCGCGCTGTAGAAACAACAGCCGATTTATCTGCCTTCCTGCGCAACTGGAATGTTGATGGTCTCTTCTTCACCGGTGTATTTGAAGACGAATTCTACTATACCTTAAAGGATTTAAATATTCCCATTGTATTAATCGATAGCTATGTACCCTCTTCGAGTATGTGCAATATTGGCCTCGAAGATTATCGGGGCGGTTATACTGCAACCAAATACTTAATAGAACATGGACATCGTAAGATTGCTTTTGCATCCCCGCCGATTAAGATCCGAGGCGTAGTTTCCGAACGTTTTCAAGGCTATAAAGATGCTTTATCAGAAGCTTCGATCGAATTTAGCCCTGAGCTGTTATTTGAACAAGAGCTTGATACAGAGACGACCATTAACCTTGGACAACGTCTTGCAGACAGAAGTGATATTACTGCTGTATTTGCCACAGCTGATATCCTTGCTGCCGGCATCATGGCAGGTATCCAGTTATCAGGAAAAAGTGTCCCGGAGGATATCTCCGTCATCGGCTTCGATGATATTAATCTCTGCCGCCTAACTTCTCCTACCTTGACCACGATCCATCAGGATGCACCGTTAAAAGGTAAATTGGCGGTAAACTTCTTAATCGATTTACTGGACAAGAATCCTCTCAAGGAACGCGAGGTTATCCTACCAATCAATCTAGTTGAGCGACGTAGTGTGAAGTATAGGAACCCATAATTCACACCTAATAGTTTGTGCCTGCGAAATCCTCGGCACAAACTAATTCAATGGATAGGCATGCTAAGTCAGTGTGAAAAATCTAATATAACTCGATTGCATAAATGAAAGCTAGAAATCTTAGCTTTCATTTTTTATGGAACATATTTTACTCGGGTGTCAAAAGTCATCCGTGATCAAGATTGGTGAATATTATTCATCTTACTATGACACCCGAACCATGTTATTTCGGTGTTCCCAAATTAGTAATCTGTGTATCTTCCTTAGTAACCTTGACATGGTAAAGCTCGCCATGATACATGATATGAAAGCTCATACCATTCCAGGTGGAAGGCAGACAAGGCATAGCCTTAAGTTGTCCATGCTCCTGATGAATTCCTGCAAAACCTTCAATTGCTGTCATATAAGCTCCACCGGAGGAAGCCGGATGAGTGCCCCCAATATAGATTAATCCAGCCCATTCCTTACCTTTTCCACTGATATCAGACAATGCTGATTTCATAAAGAAAGGATATGCTTGGTCAGGCATATGACATTTGCAGGCAAGAATTGCATACATACAGGCACTTAGAGAAGAGCCATGCTCTGTTCTAGGCTCGTAATACTTCCAGTTCTGAAGCAATATCTCCTCGTCATAATCCTGGGAGAAGAGATTGAGCATTGTAACGACATCAGCCTGCTTGATTACTTTTGTATGAGTTGCGATCCCGTAAGCACCTCCCCAGTATTCTTTCTCATGGAGAAGCCGCTCTTTCAGGCTTTCAATACTAATATCCTCTAATCCAAAATATCCATCAAATTGTTCTATGATACCACTGGACTCCTTCGGTTCAGGAACATAAAGCGTTCTTGCTGCATCTGTAAACTCCGCTAACAATTGATTGATATCGTAACTACCTTTCAGACTTTCCTCTAGCCTGCTATCCTTATGCGATACGTCAGTCAATATAAGGATTGCACTCTCAAAGGTAAATTTAGCCATGCGGTTGGTGTACGCATTATTATTGACTCTCTCATGATATTCATCCGGACCGATTACATCATGAAGCTCATAAGGACCACCACTTACCTTCTGTAATAGCAAATCATGGTAGAACCTTGCACACTCTATAATAACCTCAGCACCGCCTTCGGCAAGAAGTTCATTACTTCCGGTATAATTTACATATCGCATGATACCATAAGCGATTGCTGCACTAATATGTATCTGCTTATCTTTAAAATAAGTTCTCATCTGTCTACCGGTAAATACATCGGTTACATTATAATCCGAACAGGCATCATATCCACCTTCCTGGCTTTCCCAGGCATAAAAGGCTCCTTGATATCCATAATTCTTCGCTTTCTTCTTCGCTCCCTCTAATGTATCAATACGATATTTTAGCAGCGTCTTGGCTACTGTTGGCTCAGTAAGAAGGAAGAAATCCAGCATAAACATCTCGGTATCCCAAAATACTGCTCCCTTATAGGTCTGTCCTGATAAGCCTCTAGCTGCAATGGAGAGCTGATCGGTATGTCTCGGGGCAATACAATGAAGATGATACAAGGAATAGTTAAGGGCCTCCATCGCTTCATCATCACCATCAATGATAACCTCAGAGATGCTCCATAACTTCTCCCACTGCTCTATCTGAGCTTTAAGCTCGCTCTCATAGCCTGCCTGCTTCGCTTTGTATACCAATTCTATTCCGAGGTTTGCAAAATCCGTATCATCCTTACTGGTATACACACTGATATACTTCAATAGTTGGTATTGAGCACCTGCCTTAGCAGTAAAAAATAGCTTGCGAAGTAGTATCTGATCGACCTCTGTTATCTCTTGATTCACAGGAAAATCAGTATATATGCCTTCACACACACATACCTGATCCTTACTTTCATGCGTAATTCCAATCACCTGAAGCATATCATGCATTCCGTGATTTCCTGTTCCACTTTCCAGCATAAATTCGTCATAATGGGGACCATTGATATCCCAGACTCTAGTGTCAATGCCCGTGGAAAGTACGATCTGAGCATCTTGCTCTACACAGAGTGTGTAGCTCATACAGATCAGGTGTTTATCCCTCATGGAAGCAAATCGCTGCGCGTTAATACCCAGAATTCCGGCTGTAGTCATCCAGGTGGTACTTCTCTCAAATATTCCATGCCGATAATCCAAGGAGATCTTATGTGTATCCGGTTCAACCTCCGGTAGACGGTATTCAACATTATTCACTTCTACAAAAGTGTACAATCCATTCGGTGCATTCAAGGGTTCACGCCAGCCTTCACCTACTTGGTCATAGATACCGGCGAGATTAACTGCGACGTACTCTTCCTTTTCATATTCAGGCAGAGTTCCTCGAAGCCCAAGATAGCCGTTACCTACAAGAAACTTATTCCCATGCGAGGAGATACGCTCCTGATCGAAGCCCTCTTCCTCAATCCTCCAGTTAATCAAATTCAACTCCATTCCGCCGCCAACGGCGGCATATGCAATACCTCGAAGGATATGTCAAGAGTTGCACTGACATATCCTCTTAAGGTGAACTATTATTAGAACTTGCTATTTATTCCTTCGGGATAGTAACACTTACTTTTACCTTGCTAAGAGTAACCGGTTTATCATAAAGCAGAACCTCTATCTCTGAACCGTGAAGTGTGCTAAAGGATGCTTCGTCTTTGCCTATCTCAATCAGAACAACATCATTTTTATAATGAATACGGAAGGAATAACCGCTCCAAGCCTGCGGTATGGAAGGTTCAAAGCTTAACTTATCTCCGTCCGAACGCATTCCACCAAAGCCATAGACAATATTCATCCAAGCCGCTGCTATCGAAGTAGTATGTAAGCCCTCGGATGTATTACGATTATAGTTATCCAGATCCATTCTGGTAGCAAAGCCGAAGAACTTATATGCCTCCTCATGTTTCTGTAACTGAGCTGCTAGGATGGAATGTACCGAAGGAGATAAAGAGCTTTCATGAATACATCTCGGCTCATAAAACTCATAATTCTTCTTCAGCTGTTCCTTCGTAAAGCTACTGTTATAAAGGAGCATCATCATCAATACATCTGGTTGCTTAATCATATCATTACGGTAGATACGGTCATAACTCCAATGATGATAGAGGGGAAAATCCTCGATCGGGATCTGATCCACATCGATGTGGGGCAGCGAGAAATAACCCTCATGCTGCTCGAATAGCATCGTTTGTTCGTCATAGGGTATGTTCATATTATCAGCGATAATCTTCCAGTTCGAGCATTCCTGCTCAGAAAGCTGAAAGCTGTTAAGGGTAACATCATATGCTTTTTTGTCCTTTACCTGCAAACGCTCTAAAACTGCTAGGGTATATTCCAACGTAACCTTACCCATAAAATTCGTATAACAGTTATTATTCACCATCATCTGGAACTCATCCGGTCCCATAACACCATAATAGCCATATCTGGAATGATCTGCATTCCAGGCTCCACGGCTTGCCAGCATACGGCTGACTTCAATTAGAATGGGAAGTCCGGTTGTGAATACAAATTCTTCGTCCTTGGTCACTGTCTCAAAGTGCTTTATTCCATAAGCAACTGCTGTAGATGCCTGCAATTGTAAGCTGGCATGCTGCCATAGACTGCAGCATTCCCTACCACTGATGGTTGCTATTGGATAAAAGGCTCCCTCGCAATCCAACGCCGTTGCTCTTTCCTTCGCTTCCTGTAATGTAAGATATCTAAATTCCAGAAGATGCTTAGCAGCTTCCACATTATTAAAGATATAAAAGGGTAGACAATAAGTTTCTGTATCCCAGAAGGTATTGCCACTATAGGCTTCTCCGGTCAGACCCTTCGCACCGATGATTGTTCCGCGGTCTGCGCCGTGATAGGTCTGATGCATCTGGAAGATACAATAGCGGATACCCTGTTGGTTTAATTCATCTCCATCGATTACAATGTCAGAATCCCCCCACATCTTCTCCCACCAGGAAGCACTATCTTCCTTTACAACATCATATTGTAAGGTTGGTAGAATCCTCTCTGCTTCATCACATTTAACGTTAAATCTATCATAATCCTGATCCGTTTTTTCTTTCCTGACCAGATTCATAACCAGTCTCGATAGACTAGTTGACTTACCATCCTTTAGCTGAAAAGTGAATTCTTTTAACACTTTCTTTTTCTCGACAATATCCTTTTCTGAGGAACTATCCCCCCAGAAATGACATACGGAATATACAGATTGTCCGGTATTGACCGTATTAGCCAAGATGCTGCACCACTTCTCACCTGTCTTCTTCTCTTCACAGTTCCAAAGGTTTTTACCAACCATATTGTGAGGTAAGGTAAAATCCAGTCCTGCTGTTATGGTGACCTCACCGCTGAAATTCAGAGGAGTCAGGGTCAATCTCTGTCCGCCTATATGGGCTTTCTTCATGGATAGAAAGCGTTCGAATTCAAGTTTGAGTCGTCTACCATCTTCCATTACCCAGAGATAACTTCTGGTAAGAACACCGGTCCGAAGGTTTAATATTCTCTGAAAGTTCTCGATTTCAGCTTTCGGAAGGCTCAGCTTCTCCTCACCGACCTGGATTCTTAGATGAAGCCAATCCACGGAATTCACCATGAATTCTGTTTTGTCAATGATGCCCTTATAAGAGGAACCCTCTGTCTTAACCGCTTCATATACTCCATTGAAATAACTTCCAACTAGGCTTTCACCCAGATATCCCTCTTCAAAATATCCTCTGATACCCATGTACTCATTTCCCAGTGAAAAGATTGATTCGGAAACCTGTGAATAGGAGGGATTGAATTCTTCTTCAATAATATTCCAAGGATCTGTAATATAATATTTATCTGCTATTTTTGCCATTCTTTGCCTCCAAGTTCTTAGCCCTTTACTGCACCGGTAGTAGCACCTGCTGTAATCTGTTTCTGGAATATCGTAAATAATATAATTGGTGGAATGATAGAAAATGCAACTGCGCGTAATATCTCAACATCCGTTGCATTCGATGTTCTGAACATAAATAATCGAACCATTACAGTTTCCTTCGATGAACCGCCTAATACAAGATAAGGAAGTAAAAAGTCGGACCAAGCTGCATTCACAGTAAAGATTGCAATTACCATAACAATTGACTTGGATAACGGTAAAATGATTTGAGCAAAGGTCTGTAACACACCACAGCCATCCAGCTTTGCAGCTTCTATAATTTCCTTGGGAAGACCTTCAAAAAACTGCTTAAACATGACTACATAAAAGGCATTAGCACCCGCTGCCAGCCATAGTGGTGCATAGGATTGATTTAGCCCAATTCGATTAATATTAACAAATAGTGCAACCACACTCGTTGTCGCCGGAATCAGTAATCCCCACATAACCAGTGTTAACAATATCTTATGTCCTCTTGGACGCAGGATAGCTAAACCATAGGCTAATAATCCGTTAAACACAACGGAACAGATTACACAGCCTGTCACTACGATAAAGGAGTTGATATAATACCTGATAAACTTCAAATCGTTCCAAGTCTTAATATAGGTCTGGATATCGAAGCTCTTTGGTATAATCGTAGCTTCCTTACGAAACTCTGCAATACTCTTAAAACTTGCCAAGAACACCCATATCGTAGGGAAAACCGCAATGATTAACATCGCAAGACAAGCAACAAAGATAAGAATACAAAGTAATTTATGCCGAAAGGAATGAAGATCGTAAGAACGAATTGTTCCTTCCTCTTTTTCTATATATTTTTCAAAAAACATAATTGCACCCGCGCCTTTCTTTACACCTATTGGTTATTAGTCTCTTGGTTTCGTGATTTTAAAATATAATCCGCTTAATAGGATTAATATGATACAAATCAATACGGATAAGGCTGCTGCCGCCGGATAATTGAAATCTCGGAATGCGTAATTATAAACCAACTGCATGATTGAGATACTAGCATTATTCGGTCCACCATTCGTCATAACCAAAGGCTCATATAAAATTTGGAACACGGCGATAATTTGTAGAATAAATAAGGTTTTTCCTAAGGAAAATATATTCGGTACCGTTATGTATCTAATTCTTTGTCTTATACCGGCACCATCTAAAGTAGCAGCTTCATAAAGCTCAGGATTAATACTATTAATCCCTGCCAGATAAAGAAATGCCGTAGCACCTGCTCCCCTCCATGTCATAGTCACTACAATGAGCGGTATTGTCAGCTTGATGTTAGTCAGCCAGATCATAGGATCAATACCGATCTTTGATAACAATATATTAAGAACACCTGTATTACCCGGACGGAAGAAATATCCTAACATCATTACCATTGCCATACCGGGCATAATATTCGGAAAATATACTCCCACTTTAAACAATCCCTTTAAATGAACTGTTTCTGATATCAGAATTGCGATAATGATAGGAACGAAAAAGCCAATCACTAATGACCATACTATGTATTTAAAAGTGTTCGTAAATGCATCCATAAAATCAGGATGCTTAAAAACGAGTAGATAATTATCCAATCCGACAAATTCCTGTAACCGAATACCCTTTGCTGTATATAAGGATAGTCGAATGCTTTCCAATAGTGGCTCCCATACAAAAAAGGCAAATAATATAACTGTGGGTAACATAATCAGCCATGCTGTCATATCTTTTTTAAGTAACTCTTTGTTTTTCTTCTTTTGCATTACCTCATTTTTTGCTCTGACCATTTTATCCACCCTCCTTTTTTTCATAATATCATATAAATATAATAATAAACTTCTAACGAAATTCATTCCTATATTTACCAAGAATTCAGCATAGCTGAAATCTTTCTTCATACTAACTTTACATGCCTGCCCTTAGAATTAGTTTGTGCCAAGTGTGCAACGTCTTGCATACGAGACGGTTTACACTTTAGTTTCGCAGGCACAAACTATGTGGTGTGAATTAATGTTTTTTATTAATTCACACTATTATTCTTATTCTTAAAGATGATGGGGTAATCTTTGAAAGAATACCCCATCATTAAAGGTAATTATATTTACACCTTATTACTTATTAACATTAGTATCAAGGAGTGTCTGATAGTTCTCATCTGCTGTCTTCATAAGAGCTGCAACATCAGCATTCTTATCAGTAACAACTGCCTGAAGAACCTTAGTTAATTCAGAATAAAGATCCTGTGCGGAGCCAACTTCCTCAAGACGAAGGTTACCTTCACTCTTAATCGTTGTGAAGTAATTCTCATACAGCTTCGTATCAACATTACCAAATTCAGCAACAATAGCATCTTCTGCTGCTAATACGTCTTCTGCAATCCAGCAAGGGAAACGAGGAATAACGGGAACACCATTTGCAACACGGTTCTGAGCATCTGCTCTCATACCTGCAATTGCATCATCAGTAGCTACAGGAGCCTTACCCATAACCTCAAGGTAATCTAAAGCTGCATTGATCTGCTCAGGAGTAGCATCCTTAGAGAACATGTAAGGTGTACCACCGGATAAGGAGTACTGCTGTCCATCAGGACCTGCAGGGAATGCACACATAGCAAGCTTATCAACTGCAAGACCATTAACCTGTGTCGGCTGGTTAACAGCATCATTAGCACCAATGTACATAGCTGCTGCACCGGTACCTAAATTAACAAAACCGGTACCCCAATCTTCGTTGGTCGGATCGGGAGTAAGTACATCATATTCCCAACGTAAGGATTTAATATATTCCATTGCAGCAATTGCTTCTGCTGTATCAACATTTGCAACAAACTTACCATTCTCAACTAAGGTTAAGGTAGCACCGAAAGCCCATGCGATATTACTAAAATGCCAACCACCTGCATTATCCTTAGCTAACAGGCAAAGACCTGCAGAACCGGTAGCATCTTTAATCTTCTTAGCTGACTCAGCTAATTCTGTCCAAGTCTTAGGATAGATCGGAAGACCGCTTGCATCAACTAATCCTGCCTGCTCAAAAAGTTCTACGTTTAACATTAAACCGAGCGCATAACCATCACGCGGAATACCATATATTCTGCCATCTTTGGACAACAGATCGCGAATAGAGGGGTTAATCTTCTCAATCCAGCCTCTCTCACTGAGAATGTCAGTAATATCTGCAACAAATCCGCCTTCAATTAATTTCTGCGGCTCTGTATACCAGGTTTCGAATATTACAGGAAGGTTGCCGGATTCTGCTAACGGAACAAAAGTATCGGTAGCATACTTATAATAAGAGGGAACCACTTCTACATTCGGATGTGTTGCATTGAAGGTCTTTACATAACCATTATGCATCTCAATATCCGCGGTTAAGGTGTCTTCCGGCCAGATGCCAAGTGATAATTGAATATTCTCAGCAACCACAGGAGCCTCGGTAGGATCTGCTTCCTTGGTGTCATCGGTAGTTTTCGTAGTATCTGCCGGTACATCTGTTGTTTCCTCTTTCTTAGTTCCACAAGCTGCAAGCAAACTCATGGATAACATTACACACAATAAAAGACTTAATATTTTTTTCATTTTTTTCATAATGCTCTCCTTCCATAATGGATACTCATTCATTATATTACCTGTACTATTAATATGAAATGGTAAAACTTATACAATTTTGCATGTACGATACTTAAAAGGCTTTTTTATACTTCTTCGCTGCTACAAAACCACCGGCACATACTATCATCGCTAATACTGCAATCAAGGTTGTTGTTGCTGCATCTCCTGTCTTCGGTGCTGCTTCATCAACGGGAGCTGCTTCTTCTGCTGTTGCGGTTACTTCTGCAGAGATTGTCGAAGCTGCATCATCGGATAAGAATACATCTTTTATGGTATATACACTGCTTCCTCCATCAAGTCCCATGAAGTTTACCCAGGAAAGCATCATTATGCCTTTATCCTGTACCGGAAGAACAACATCTTGATATTCCTCCGTCAGCACTACATTAAGATCGGCTAGATTAAAAGTAAAAAGATCGGATACAGCAATTTGTGCTGCGGCGGTATCACCGGTAGCCTTTACGATGACATGAAGATAAGGTACATCAACAGCTGCATCACCAAGGTTTAACTGCGTCCAGTTTCCGGGTCCCTCAATCGTTCCCTCTTTTGTTTCCCCTGCATTGATAAACCCTGCATTTTTAAATGCTCCATCCTGAACAAGATATGTAGTTGCTGCAAATGCATTTGCAGTCATTAGCATCATCATAGTTACAGTCAAAGCGATTGCGGTAAATACTTTACACAGTTTAGAATTCCTCATAAAAAAACCTCCTCTTTCCATTAATAGTTTTACGTTAAACGTGTTAAACGGTACCTGTTTAATCAGAAAATCAATTGTTTATATCGTACACGTTTTACGTTTAACTTGATATTATCATTTGTACTCAATTATGTCAATAGGTTTCTTAGGTTTTAGGCAAAATATTTATTATGTATAATTATTGTGTTAATTATCTCATATGATTATGCAATATATCTAATACCCGATTTATTTCTATCACATAGTATACTGCAGTACTCCCTAAAGCATAACATGCATAGTCGCACCTTGTATTCGTTATTATGATAGCACGCCGCTTATTGATTGGCAATAATAGTCTAATAATGTTCTGTTCTATTATGTACATTCTGTCAATAATGATTAAATTTTACTGGACTTAATCACCATTACTTATTATAATATAAATTAATCATAGTACATGTTGATCGATTAAGTTTATCAACTGTTTTGTTCATTATGTATTAAATATCTAATCATTATAAAAGGAGTGATATCAATGGGTAATAGAGATATTAAAAAAGATGTTAAGAAGAAGAAAAAGAGTGAAACAGGTGCGTTACCGTCTTTAAAGCCGATTATGCCCGAGCCCGAGGTTATTAAGAAGCCTAAGAAATAACTTATAACCGTTAATTTATTATTCCTTTTACATTCTTTCTTATGAAGTAAAACAACAACTACCTGCCAATCTTGGTATCCTACATAAAGTAGAAGCAACCAAGAGTGACAGGTAGTTTTTTATTCACTAATTTAACATTCCGACCCTTTGTGTTAGTATGTGCCATGTGTGCAACGTCTCGCATGCGAGACGGTTTACACTTTGGTTTCGCAGGCACAAACTTATAGGTGGGAAATGCTTTTCTTCACACTAATCTTAAGTTCAGATTTCGTCTCTCTTATAGTACCTAATTATCTCGCCGGTTATGCTTTCATAAAGATTCCCTTGCCTTGCCAGCGCAGCTCCATAATAATCCAAGCTTCGGTTAATCATGCAAAGGATTGGTGAAGACAATCTCATTCCTTTTTTCACCAGCCAATTAATCAACCTACGAAAAACCCTAAACATTCTCCATTCAAATTCCAATAACAACAATATTCTCCATTCTTTCATCGCTTCACATCTCCTAATCATTAGCATTTTTAATTGCAGTTGCTGACTATTACTACACATTGCATGATATTTCTGGATTGTATACGAATGGTAAATCTTGTTCTTACAATAATTATGAACCAAATAATTAGAATGCGCAATCAGAAATTATTACCATATTTTACCGTAATTCCAACAATAGTCTATTCATAATATAGACGAAGACGGCTAATTTTATACTTTGTAAATTGTTCCTATCGATGCAATTACTTCCGGGGTCGGCAGCACCTTTGCAAATCGATTATTCCATATCTTATAATTATAATAATGATAAAGCCTCTCACCGGATAGATATTCATTATCAAAGGTTGAATTCGTTTCCTCCGGTATAATTAGCTGGAAACCATGCTCAAATGCTGCCTTACAGGTAGCATCAATGCAATATTCTGTCTGAAGACCAACCAGAATTATTGTCTTAGCCTTTAACTCTTTCAGATATTCTTCCAGACCGGTTTTCAAAAATGCACTGTTATACTGCTTATCGAATATCCTCTCACCTTCCATAGGAGCTATCGCAGCATAGATCTGCCACCCATCTGAGCCGTATTCCATGTCACTTCCTTCTCCATCATTGTGACGAACATATATAACCTCCAAGCCACTTGCTCTAGCCTCACTGAGCAGGCTTTGAATATTAGAAATAACACGCTTTTCATTATAAAGATTCTCATCAACAATGCAATTCTGTACATCTACCACTAATAATACTGCCTTCTCCATGTTCTCATCCTCCCGTTATCTCATCATTTGTTATATCACCATTACCACTCACCGGAATTGCTTCACCAAGATAGGTTGGCTTTGGTTGCAGTACACAATAGAAATAATCCTTTACCCTCGCCAGCACCTCGCGTAGTTCGCGATAATCCTGACCGGCATAAATCCTAGGATCAGACGCAACGCCATAAGCTTCCATACCTAGCCTGTCTGCTACATACAGGGCTCGGTACAGATGATACCCCTGTGTCACAATCACTATCTTATCTGCTTTAAAGATATCTCTGGCTCGATATAGGCTTTCATAAGTGGAAAAGCCCGCATGATCCATAAATATATCAGTAGAAGGCACTCCCTCAGCAATTGCAAACTGCTTCATGACATTGACTTCATCATAGTTCTTACGACCATGATCTCCACTCATTAAAAGCCGATTGCCAACACCGCTATGATACAGCTCGATTCCCTGGAACAACCTATCCTCCAGCATAGGACTCGGTCTGTTGTCATTCCAAACACCTGCACCCAGAACAAGGATACAATCTACGTTCAGGAGAGTTTCCGCTTCCTTTGGTGTGATTATATTATCTTGCACCGATGCTTTCATATAGGCATTTAATATAATTAGGACCAAAACTCCTAATACTCCGCTCCCCATGATTAGTAGCGATATTCTTATTATCCAATTTTTCTTGCGTATTCGAGCCATAATATCTCCACTCCATTCCTCAATAAAGTTATATTTCTATAAAGTTATATTTCTATATCGTTAATTAAATAGAGTATAGCATATTTTTACAAGTATCATCAATTAGATATACTGAACTTATGGTATTACAGGACTTATGTTCTAGAAAACTTAAAGTTTTACAGAACTTACATTCAACAGGACTTATGTTCTACAGAGCTTAAAGATTTGCAGGACTCATGTTCTACAGCTCTATGAGATCGGTTGCAATCTTCTCGCTGAACATGCGGTCATGCTCAACAAAAATCATGGTAGGACAATACTTAAGAATGAGCTCTTCTATCTGCACTCTGGAGAATACATCAACGAAGTTCAGGGGTTCATCCCATAGAAAGATATGGGCTGGCTCTGAAAGGCTTTTCGCTAACAGAACCTTTTTCTTTTGACCTCCGCTAAATTCGCTGATATTCTTTTCAAATTGCACCCTCGAGAAGTCTAGCTGACGAAGCACCGTCTTGAAAATAGTCTCATCCAATCCGTAGTTCACTGCAAAATCCTTAAGATTACCCTTCAGATAGGAGGTATCCTGAGATACATAGGATATCCTTAAGCCTTGAGCCACATGAAAACGACCTTTATAATCGATATTTTCATTTAATAACAGCTTAAATAAAGTGGTTTTTCCTGAACCATTTCGCCCTCGGATCGCTAACCGATTCCCTTTTTGCAAGCTGAAATTGATATTAGAAGCTATCTTATTATCACCATAGAATAGACTTAAATCCTCCGCTTCTATCAATCGCTTTCCTGCGAACTCCAAAATGTTGATCTTCAATGCATCTGCCTGCTCGACGTTTTTCAGAAGACTCTTTTTCTCCTCAACTGCTTCCAGCTTCCGATGTTCAATGGACTTCGCCCTCTTCATCATTTTGGCTGCTTTGTGCCCGATTGCACCACGGTCTGCAGCATGGGTGCCAATCTTTGAGGCTTCTATCTGGTCAGACCATCCCATTGCTCTTCTCGCTGACTCCGATAGTATTACAATATCTTTCTTAAGCTGCTCATTCTTCTCTAATTCATAATGATCTGTTCGTTCCTTATTCAGATACCAGGAAGAATAAGTCCCCTTTTGTATCTCAATATCGGCCCGATTGATGGACAACACGTGATCGATGCATTGATCTAGAAAGCTACGGTCATGAGAGACAAGAATAAAGCCCTTCTTTGTCTGTAAATATTCAGCCAGGGTCTGTCGTCCTTCCATATCCAAGTGGTTCGTTGGTTCATCGATGAGTAAAAAGTTGTTTTTCTTTAAGAATAGAGCAGCGAGCATTATTTTTGTTCGCTCACCAAAACTAAGGGTATCAAATGGTCTGGTTAGTACGCCTAGATCCACCTGAAGCTTGCCTAATTCCTTTTCAATTAGCTCCTCAATGATGTAGCCATCATGTGCCTGATATAATTCCTGAAGCCTTCCGTAGTGTTCCAACAAGGAATCCTTCATTTCTGATGCTAAGCACTCTTCCATCTCCTGTTCCCACAGTGAATAAGGAGCTATCGTATTCTTGATTATGGATAAGGTGTTCTCCATAACATCATTAACCTCAAATGGAAAATAACTAAAATCAACTGAGGCAGTAATAGTTCCTTTATAATCATAGTTACCAAGTAGCAGTTTCAAAAAGGTGGTCTTACCTCTTCCGTTTCTCCCAATAAAGCCAAGCTTCCAATCAGAATCTAACTGAAAACTCACATGTTCGAATATATTATCATAGCTTGTATCATAGCTAAAGGTTAAATCATTTACAATAATCTGTGACATATTAATCACTCCTTCCTTTGCAGCCTGCGAAGTTAGAATATAGTTTGTTCCGGTTATCTTGTGAAAATTATGATCAAATTATCTTAATATCATTGACATAAAAAAACCCACAAGAATAATTCTTCTTGTGGGCTAATTATTGCAGTCATAAGCTTACATGCTCAGGTTAAGAGACTCGTTAACTCACAAAAAAGTATCATAAGTCTTTGTGAGTCCAAACTTCTCTCTGCATAATATATTTAGAATTGATCATTACTTGCCCGCAAGAAATTAGCCGGATTGGCTGCTTTCATCGCATATTCATATAATCTGATTAGCAAGTAATAATAATCATTCCTGATACCTCGTTTCATTTTCCTATTGTACTATAGTTATATACACGAGCTAATATACCATTCCTACGAAGAGATGTCAATCACTAAAATCATTTTAGCAAATCGTAACTAAACTCAGCTTAGCATATCTTATTCAAAATCATCTTAGAATATCAGATCACTAAAATCAACTTAGATAAGGTATCATTTAGTATACAGTATTCACTGACACTGACTTCTCATATTACATCTTTGCTGTTACTCTTACAGCAAAATCGATCTTAAATTCTCCAAGCTCTGGTTGACTGATGGACAGTGTTCCAACACCGCTCTCGCCCTTGGTTCTGACATAAGTACCACCCATACCACCCTTCAAGCTTATCATCTCAGGGCCGATGATTTCAAGGCTACCCGCCACCTTTAATAATAATGGTTCCTGGTAATATGGCAGGGTATTGCCCCATTCATCTACGGCTCGAATGCGGATAGCCGCTACATCATAGGTCTCTTCTTCACTAAGCTGTGTGCTATCTACTTCTAGGATAAGGCTAACCTTACCGGAAGGTGACTTAGTAATTGTCTTCACTACTTTTCCGGCACGAACTGCCTCGAACCGGAAGCTTGTAGCTTGTCCTCCCCAGCTTCCGATGTATTTATAATAAAGTCTTGTACCGTCCTCCAGTGTTAAATGCTCCCGAAGCATCAGCCACCCCATCTTAAGCTTATAGCGAAGAGGCAGTTGATTCGGTCCGAACTCCTTAACGGCAAATAGGATCTTCTTCATGGTCTCTGCCGTTTTATGGCTGTAATTCTCATCCCTCTCCAGATGATCTCCTATAAAATCATCGATCAGAATGGGTGGATGCGGGAGGTTTCCGTAATGCATTCCGGTGGGATGGAACTCCTTGATAAAGGTATCATTCTTGAATAATCGAATGGAATCTGCGTTCGTAAAGGCATACACCTTACGGATATTTCCTGCCGGATGATCACCGATATCCAAGGAGGTACTTAATTCAAAGACCTCCTTTTCCTCCCCTTGGCTGGCATATACATAGGCAGCCAGCTTTGGATTACGGAACATATCCATTACCCCATGATAACAGATGCGGTCACCACTGCCAAAATCCTTATGGGTATTATAATCAAACATGCACCAGCCAAAGCCTCCACAGATATCCTTTTGTTCAAATAAGGAATCCAGCACCGTCGCGTGTCTTAAGGCATGCTCAAGACGATGCGCTTCATCATCATAAGCCTTCGTGGGATACATATGGCCATTGAATTCCGATACCAGATAAGGAGCCTTTGACTCTGCGGTTACTTCCTTCTTCCTGCTGAGTCCGGGATTCGTTCCATTATGCAGAAAATCATTATAGGTATAGACATCCTCTAGCAGCTTACTCTTCTGAAGATATCGTACTCCCCCTGTCTGCCTTGCCGGATCCAAAGTTCTTGCCAGCTTGTTGGTGCTTGCATAGAATTCCTCGTCATCCTGAGATTCATTAATTCGAACCCCCCATAGAATGATGGAGGGATGGTTGCGGTATTGCAGAACCATCTCACTGACCTGATGAATCGCTTTTTCTTTCCATTCCATATCTCCGATATACTGCCAGCCCGGGATCTCGGTAAATACCAGTAGCCCCAGCTCATCGCATCGATCCAGAAAATGCTTGGACTGAGGATAGTGTGAGGTACGCACTGCATTCACTCCCAGCTCATATTTCAGCAGGTCCGCATCTCTCTTCTGCTGTCTCTTAGGCATTGCATAGCCAACATAGGGAAAGCTCTGATGACGGTTTAATCCTACCAGTTTGATCTTATGATGATTCAAGTAGAAGCCGTCCTTCCGGAATTCACAAGTTCGAAAACCAAAGCGGATTATCTTCTCGTCAATCTCATCTCCACCTGCATCCGCAGGTAGCAGCTCTAACCGAAGCTGATACAGCACCGGTTCCTCAATATCCCAATTCTGAACCCCCTCAACCTGGAATATTAGCTTCATTGATGCTTGCGTGATCGGAGAATTATTCTGATAGAGTATCTTTCCTGTAAGATCAAGAATGGTATATTGAAGCCGATATCCTTTCTGTTCTAATACTGTGTGTTCTCGTACTGTGTGCACTAGTTCTGTGTGTACTAGTTCTGTGTGTACTAGTTCTGTGTGTTCTAGTATCGACTGATTTAGTTCTGTTTGTTCTCCCCCTAGGGTAACCCACAATTCTATCTCCTTCGGGTAAGTTTCACGTAATTTGGATCGCGTACCTGCCATATCATTTATTTGATTAGATTCCATCTTTTCTTGTGGTCTTTCTAGTACTCCCTCCCTGGTAATCACATAAGCATCCTCTATGTAAACTGCATCCTTTATATCAAGTGATACCTCTCGATAAATACCGCCATAGGTCAGATAATCAATCACATTGCCAAAGGGAGGAAGGTTATTACATTCTCTGCTATCAACCACAACGACTATGAGGTTATCCTCACCCAGCCTTAAGTGAGGTTTCAGATCGACTTCAAAGGCTGTATATCCGCCTTCATGAGTTATAATATGTGTTCCATTCAGATATACCTTAGCTATATGTCCGACTGCCTCGAATTTCAGTAGGGCAAATTTATTCTCCCACTCTTTAGGAGCAAAGAAATGTCTACGATAACAACTAATGAATTGATAGATCTGTTCATCAAAATAGTTAAGGGGTGTAATGATATTGGTATGGGGAAGACGGATTTCTTCCATCCTATCATCCTTATAATCCGGTTCCAACATCTCTTCTGTAAAATGACTACTGTACCGCCACTCCTCATTCATATTGATATGTTCCGTCATATATTCTCCCCCACTTTATTGATAACTCCATGAATTATGATATCCTGCATCTTCTTAATAACATCCTCATAGGTAATTCCTCGATCGATGCGTATTGAATTACTCAAATACAGCATCAATTATATTATCATCTAATTTCAAAGCTTCCTTTCAATACTCCAATAACTTTAGCTAATGAATCAATAAAAACCAGAAAACTAATGTCAGTTTTCTGGTTTTTATTATACTCTTTATGCTATTAAAACGCTATGCAATTATGGTTTTCCTCACCCACTACTTTCCAATACTGCCTCGATACCCAGTGCTTATTGCTTAGTACTCAGTGTCAGAGTTAAAGTATATGTTTTCGTATGCTTCTTATCATTGGATGTAACCTTAATATATATCTTGTTCGTTTCGACTTTAACTTAGTTATTAATTAATTTTGCCTTATTGGTCCAGCTCATCATCTTACGAAGCTCGGCTCCAACCTTCTCTAACTGATGCTCTGATTCAATTCTTCTTGTAGCATTGAAGTTCGGACAACCTACCTGGTTCTCTAATAACCAGTTGCGTGCAAAGGTTCCATTCTGGATCTCAGTAAGTATCTGCTTCATTGTAGCCTTAGTCTCAGCAGTAATAATCTTAGAACCTGTAATGTAATCACCATACTCTGCTGTATTGGAGATAGAATATCTCATTCCTGCAAAACCGCTCTCATTGATTAAGTCTACGATCAGCTTCATCTCATGAATACATTCAAAATATGCACTCTCAGGTTCATAACCAGCTTCTACTAATGTCTCAAAGCCTGCCTTCATCAGAGCGGTAACTCCACCACAGAGAACTGCCTGCTCACCAAAAAGGTCGGTCTCGGTCTCTTCTCTGAAGGTTGTTTGAAGCACACCTGCTCTTGCACCACCAATTGCTAGTGCATAAGCAAGACCTAATTCATGTGCCTTGCCGGTGGCATTCTGATGTACAGCGATAAGACAAGGAACGCCACGGCCCTCCTGATACTGGCTTCTTACTGTATGACCGGGTCCCTTCGGTGCAATCATTAATACATCAACATCAGCGGGAGGAATAATCTGACCAAAATGGATGCTAAAGCCATGAGCAAACATTAATGCATTGCCTGCCTCTAAATTAGGAGCTACGGAATCTTTATACATCTTAGCTTGCTTCTCATCATTAATTAAAATCATTATGATATCAGCCTTCTTAGCAGCTTCTGCTGCTGTGTATACCTCAAATCCTGCTGCTTCTGCTTTACTCCATGATTTGCTACCTTCATAAAGACCAATAATAACATGAGCTCCTGATTCCTTTGCATTCAGTGCATGTGCATGACCCTGACTGCCGTAACCGATAACCGCTACTGTCTTCCCCTCTAATAATGAAAGGTTGCAATCCTGTTGATAATAAATCTTAGCCATATCTGAAATCCTCCTTATTTTTGTTCGGGAGGATTTTATCCTCCTTATTTTTGTTCGGGAGGATTTTATCCTCCTTATTATGTTCGGGAGGATTTTATCCTCCTTATTATTGTTCAGGAGGATTTTATCCTCCTTATTATGTTCGGGAGGATTTTATCCTCCTTATTATTCGTGACAGGTAAATTGATTTCCAAATCATCTTATTAATAAGAGGTCAATAATCCTCCCCTTATTAAAAATACTCAGATTTTGCACATCCTGACTAATCGATAAAATCAGCAATATCTCCCGATCCTCTTATGAGACCTGTAATACCGGTTCGCACCAATTCCTTAATGGTATAAGGTCCAAGTAATTTAATAAATGCATCTATCTTATCCTGATTACCGGTAAGCTCAATCATAAGAGATTCTAAAGCCACATCCACTATCTTAGCGCGGAAAATATCCGCAATCGACATAATGGCCTGACGATCCTTCTCTGCTGCTGCAACCTTAACCAGAATTAATTCTCGTGTCACAGATTCTCCCGGAGCTAATACCTTAATTTCAATGACATCCTCCAGCTTTAGTAGTTGTTTTCTGATTTGTTCTAAAATCTGATCATCTCCATGAGCTAAAATAGTCATTCTTGAGATAGCCGGATCCTGAGTCTCTCCAACCGTTAAGCTATCGATATTATATCCTCTTCTGCTGAATAATCCCGCTACACGGCTTAGTACACCTGCAGTGTTATCTACCAGAACTGATAATACTATTCTCTTCATAGCATGCTCCTCTCCTCTATGTACTAAACTTAATCGTGTCCTGATTTATAAGAAAAGCCCTTCACCACAGGACACTCTGTAATGGGGCTGCTGTTACTGTATAAAAAATAGGTTTATTAAGTTGTAAGTTATTGTATCAACTACATACCCATTTGTCAAGTACTGATGGATAGCACATCGCACAAAATTTTTTATCGGTTTAAATCGCTAAAGTGTCTGTATAAAAATTCATAAAAATGACTAGGATACTTGCATTCAGACTCGTTAAATCAAGTCTTTGCAAGCACCTAGTCCGGTTATATCATGAATATAAAGTGTATTCATGATCTTCAACTCCGATCGCATGTTAGCAAGCAAGCTTGCCACTTGCTCACT
>JAQZBA010000317.1 GCA_029239365.1 Herbinix sp.
TTGCTAAGGTTTTAGCAGCTGTCTTAAAGGAAATACTCCTTGGTGCTTCTTGGATTATCAAAGTTATACTTCCCTTTTTCCCGCTGGTCGTAGTTGCTACAACACTTACACTTCCGAGGTTTTTTGCAGTGACAATACCGATGTTATCAACAGCAGCAATATTTTCATCACTGCTTTTCCAAAGGATGGCGTCCGTAGTGTTTTCCGGTTGAATGGTATAGTCAAGTACCTGCTTTTCCCCAACCATTAATAAAATTTCACTTTCATTAAAAGAAAATTTTTCAGCAGGTAAGCTAGGTAGCTCCTGAAATGGAATGCTGTGATCCGTTGCATATTGAGCCGCAGTGGAATTCGCATAACCATAGATAATTACACTTTGACTTTCATTAACAAGCGCCTCGCCAATCGTGGCTACACTATTGGGGAGCTGTAAGCGAAGTAGATTTGAACACTTACCAAATATTTCATAATTTCCATATTCTGCAGAATCCAGCGTTATAACACTGTTTGGAATAATCATTTCTGTCAGACTACTGCAATTATAAAAGGCACCTCCGTAAATGGTATCCAATCCATAGGATAGCGTCACAGTTTTTAAATTATCACAATTCGTAAAGCAATGTAAACCAATACTTTTTACTGATGCCGGAATTGTAATGCTTGTAAGACTGTCACAGTTTTCAAATACACTGTCTCCAATGGAGGTAACACCTTTTCCTATGGTAACCCTTGACAGTTTTGGACATTCAATAAAACAATTATTATTCAGGGCAGTTACACCGTCTCCGATGATCACGGTGGTTAAATTATCACAATAGCCAAAAGTATCGTAGTTACCATATGACGCAGAGTCAAGGGTTGTTACGTTATTTGGTATGGTTATTTCCTGCAAGCTGTCGCAATCATAAAAAACACCGCCATAGATTGTGATTACAGACGTTGGAATTATAACATGTTCTATCATATCATTATCCGAAAATGCCCTACTACCAATTGCAGTTACTTTTTTACCCGCGATCTTAGAGGGAATTGTAACGCTAAGTTCTCCGCCCGTATATTTTGTGATTGTTATTCCCGTATCGTTAGTTTCATATTGATAGAAGCCTGATACCTCATATGCCTGTACCGTTGCATGGTTACTATTAGCCGCAACACCACCTAACAGAACCATAATTAATAAAGTGAATACATAGTTTTTCTTGATTACTTTCATTGTGTTTGACCCCTTTTCTGTAATTTTCACGAAACTTAATCGGTATTAACTAACTAGCATGACACATAAGAATATTTTATTCTATCCTCCGGTTAATACAATATGTGCCGGCAATTGTGCCTATATATTTTCATAAAATCCCGAAGAAATGCTGCCATCGTTCGTTGGTGTGCCTTCGCATTTTCTAATTCATGCAATGCTCCACTTTGCTCGATGTAGAATATAAAAAAGGATAGTTCATCTTCTTATTGAAGGCAACTATCCTCTATAATTATGCTTAAGTTTTGAAAGTTTTTAGGAAGGCTCTGTCACAACTAACGGTTGTTAAGTTGAACATTTGTTCACATAATTATCTTATTGATTATTGCAATAGATATAATTTAGCAGAGCTTTTATTCTCTGCTAAATTAATACTAATTTTCAACCATTTGTGGTACACAGCCTTTAGAAAAAGTATTTATCCGAATATTAAGAAATACCCAACCACTAATAATCCCAGAATAATCCGGTACCAGCCGAAGGCTTTAAAATTATTGTTTCTAATATAGCCTAACAGGAATTTGATTGCTACTACGGATACTAAAAATGCCACAATCATTCCGGTTAATAAGATTGCAATTTCTGAATCCGTAAAGTTCAGACCGAATTTGTACAGCTTCAGAGCACTTGCACCGAACATGATGGGTATCGACAGAAAGAAGGAATACTCAGCTGCAATGTAACGGGAAGAGCCAAGGATAATCGCTCCGAGAATCGTTGCTCCGGAGCGGGAGGTACCCGGTATCAAGGATAATATCTGGAACATACCAATAAGGAATGCTGTCTTATAAGATAATTCTTGAAAGCTGTTGATCTTACCGATTTTCCCCTTACTGCGGTTTTCAATGACGATAAAAAGGATACCATATACTATCAACGTTACCGCAACCGTCTGATAATTATAAAAATGTTCATCCATCCAATCATCAAATAGTACTCCTAGAACTGCTGCCGGCAGGGCCCCTACTACTACCTTAAACCATATATTCATGGTATCCATACGCTCTTTCTTCGTTTTCTTAGGTGAAAACGGATTTAACTTATGAAAATATAGCAAAACGACAGCCAAAATTGCCCCTAACTGGATTACAACACGAAACATTTCTTTAAATGCATCCGATGCCTCCAGCTTAATAAATTCATCCACTAAAATCATATGACCGGTGCTGCTAATTGGCAGCCATTCCGTAATTCCTTCCACGATTCCTAAGAAAAGTGCTTTTAACAGTTCAAAAACAAACATGATATACCCTCCATTAATTAACTCCCTATGTATTATATTGACAAATAACACAGATTATAATTCTGTTCTTTTTTCTTTAGTAAGATTAAGAAAATACCAATGTCAATATATAGATTACTGTGTTACTTGCGATTATGCAAGAATTAATTTCTTAATTCTTTATTACTTCTTTTTACGAGTCAGTGATCACCTTCATAGAAGTATTTGCTTCATAATAAACTACAGGAGCAGGATACGAATATCTTCTAATAAATCATTTACCGTATCCTTATTAATACGATAATAGATTTTATTCGCATCCTTGTCGAGCTTTACCAGACCTGCTGAAATTAAGCTATTCATATGATAGGATATGGTTGAAGTGGAAAGATTAAGTTCATTTGCTATTTCAAATCCATACGCCGGTTTATCCTTAATATACCTTAGAATTTCAAATTTACTTTTATCGCTGAGAAGCTTAAGTGCATTATTAAGTTTGTCAGCATTAACCTCGTTCTGTTTTCTTGAAAGATCAGAATCCATTAATATTCCTATGTGTATAATATCCGCAACCGCATCCTCTTCATCATTAATATTAAGCACCATGACCAGAGGACGAAATATGCTGGGAAGGACTATCAAACCATTTTTGTTATACTCCCAAGTAATGTTAGCATACTCCTGCATATTTTTAATAAAATCATTTTCCGCAATATAGTGATTCCAGTATTCATAGAACTCATTTTCCAGCACTGCTATATCACTCTGCTGTTCTTTTAACAATGTGATTACTTTACCAAGAATGCTGCATAATGTATCCAGATGCTTTTCTAGATCAAGATAAGCATGAACAATTTTACACTTATCCTCCACCGTCAGATCTCCAACGTCCATTACTCGCATCATTTCTTCCAGAGTTTCTACCGTTCTTTCCTCTCCGGATCTTCCTATACTGCAATATTGGGAAAAGATATTATCAAAATCCTTTATAATTTCCGCGTTACTTTTACTTCTGGCTGCTTTATCATAATCTTCTAAGGTAACGCACTTAGTATTAAAATAAAACGGTAAAAGGTAACCGGAAAGGCTCATTTGCGAATTAGCAATTTCCTTAAAATAAAACTCTAACTGTACTTTTTCAGTTCGAAGATTTTCAATTACATAATCGCTGAGCTTCTTAATTTGCAGAAAGAATTTGTCGTAGATATCCGACCGGTAAGAAGACTTTTTTAACCCTTCGGCTTTCATCTTTTCATAGGTATTCCCGTTAACATAATGAAACAATAAAGCATTTGCTTCTTCTACATAATTAATATTTTTATTTATGGTTATCTGCATTGTATTTCCCTCACAAGTAAAGATCGACATCAATTATATGTATCATAACAATAATTAAAATAAAATAAAAGGTAAATTTAATACTTTGCCGCTATTCGAATCTAACTTTCTTAATATAAACAAAGATAAAAAAGGCCATACCAATACCGCTGATCCCATAAAAAATGGCTGGTAAGGAAATTAGCTTCGTTAGAAAGCCAATAATAAAGGAAACAATTGGCATGGCTCCGACGCAGCCGGCACTAAGTATTGCACCGGCTCTGGCCAGATATTCCGGCTCAACTTGCTTCATGAACTGTACACTTAAAGCTGAGGTAAGCAGGGACAGCACAGCACCGGTGAGAAAAGAGGATGCCGTACAGATGAGATATATCACAATTACATGGGTACTGAAATATCCACATAGAACAAGTATAAAATAATAGAAACTTAATGAAATGCCACCAAATAGTACAATTAATCTCGTACTCATTCTTTTAGCAATAAACGGATAGAATGCCGAGCCAACACCCAGACCGATGGTGATGGAGAAGGACAGCAGGGAAAGCATATATTCACCCTGCTGCAGTAATTCCTTCACCAAAGGTGCCTGCAGAGAATTAAGCGGTATCAGTAAGGCATTGGCTACCATGGCCAATAAAACAAAGTTTAAAATGATCTGATTCTTCTTCAGATAATAAAATCCACCCTTTAACGTATCAAAATACTCTGAAGCATTGATTTTCTCATACGTCTTATTCTCTTCTCCCGTACGGATGAAAAGTATAACAAGTGCCGAACCAAAGAAAGTCACTGCATCAATTAAAATAGCTGTATGGGTC
>JAQZBA010000013.1 GCA_029239365.1 Herbinix sp.
ATCTCTGATACAATCGTATCAATGATACGATTGTATCAGAGACATTATGGTATCAGAGACACTATAGTGTCCTCGATGGGTTTTTTATTATAATCCTCTTTCAGTAAACCGAAGATATAGTAATCAGTCATTACATTCAATATTGCGCCCTCTTTGATAAAGCCTTCCTGATTAAAGCCAAGCTTTTGCGCTACTCTGACAGAGCCATGATTATCTGCAAAGCATCGTAGCTGGATACGAGTCAGTCCCATATATTCAAAAGCTGCTTTAACCAAAGCTTGTCCCGCCTCAGGTGCAAAGCCTTGACCCCAATATTCTTTATTAATACGATACCCGATATCGGCCTGTCGTTTTAATCTAAAATCATAAAATACGATCTCACCGATTACCTTGTGAGAATCTTTTAGCTCCATGAGCCAGGTAAGCTCTCGGCCTGCATGATACTCCTTCATCGTAGCATTATAATGATAATCCAGCTTTATCTTTTTCTTGGGACGACGGCGACCATTGGTATCTCCGGCTTCGTCGTATATCCCCCAAAAACGGTATACACTATAATCGTTGATGAATTCCAGACTGTCTCTTCCATCGGAAGCACTTTCCGTGATCTGGCGAAGAATTAGCCGATTGGTCTCTAGCTTAGGTAGCTTTTCAAAACATGCTTCGTAGCTCATTTGCATTCTCCTCTCGTTTTGTAAGACACCATTCTTACTTTATTATCTATCAAATACAAGGAATTATCAAGTATTGGTAATGGAAGTTTTGAGTTTCGTGTTTGATCAGCTAGGATTTAGAAGAATTGGTTCTCAACAAATATCTTCAAACCAATCAGGATTAATACGATACCTCCAATCAGCTTAGCACGTAACTCTAATAATGAGCCGAATTTCTTACCGATATATACTCCAATAATACAGAGAACAAAGGTAATCAGACCGATTAAAAGTGCTGCGGATAGAATATTGATATTTAATACGGCGATACTGACCCCTGCAGCCAAAGCGTCGATGCTTGTTGCAATGCCCTGCATAACCAGATTTTTCGCATTGAATATATTACGATTGGTACATGCTGTTTCTTTGCTTTTCCATTCCTTGTAGGTATCTGCCAGCATATTCACTCCGATTGCACCAAGGAGCAGAAGAGCAACCCAATGTTGGTATCGACAAATGACATCATAGAAGGTTTTCCCTAATATAAATCCTAATACCGGCATCAAGGCTTGAAAGAAGCCAAAGGTGAAGGCGGTCATGACTGCGTGTCTTTTGGTAACCTTATCGCTGCACATACCATTCGTTACAGCTACAGCAAAGGCATCCGCAGATAGTCCGAGTGCAAGTAAAATTAATGTTAATAAATCCATATTCATATCCCTTTCTTATCGGTAATGATATTAATAGAGTAGTTAATAATACCGGAAGAAGCACGGCTTACGTGCAAACCGGAAGAAACACGCTTCGCTAGCTTCTCTGAGTATGCTTACAAGCACATTCGCAGTGCGCGTTCGCATTACTCGCTTTGCTTCTGCGCAAATAAAAACTCATGTATGGCCAGATTACAGCCATACATGAGTCTCGTTCTTTAAGGAAAGCCAGATTTCTGACGAAATCATTATGTTGACTTGCCACATACTAATTGTATGCAAACTACTCCCTCATATAGTACCTTTTTGAGTTAATAAGATTTTATCATGTAGATTACCAATTATCAACCATTATTTATTTTAAGATGATGAAATTATCAGTCTGAAACGATTTATAAAATTTTTCTTGCTACCTTAGGAAAAGCAGTGCATAATAAATATCGATTGTTTAAGTGAAATTAGTTATGAAAGTAGGTTTTAATTATGTCACTTGCTGCTACCGCCTTTAATCAGATTATGATTATGTTCTTAATAATACTGGTGGGTATTTTCTGTTATCGCATTCATCTGATCGATAAGATTACAAATAAAAAACTCTCCGATATGGTATTAATGTTGGTTAATCCTATCGTAATACTAGTTTCTTATCAGAGAGAATTTGAAGCAACTCTGCTAAAAGGGCTTTTAATTTCGTTACTACTGGCTGTGATCACTCATATCTTTGGAATTGTCATCGGTTATGTGATTATTCGTGGGAATAAGCATAAGTCCGATTTGGCAATAGAGCGATTTGCTGTCGTATATTCCAACTGTGGATTCATTGGTATTCCTATGGCAGGTGGTCTCTTCGGAAGTGAAGGGGTATTCTACATCACAGCATATATGACGATATTTAATCTATTGGTATGGACTCATGGAATTATTATTATGACGGATAAAGCCGATCTTAAATCCATCGGTAAGGCGCTGCTGTCACCCTCAGTAATTGCAACTGTAGTAGGATTTTTATTATTCGTGACCCGGATTATGCTTCCGGACATTTTAACTAATGCTTTAACATATATTGGTAATATGAATACACCTTTAGCGATGCTGGTGGCCGGTATTACCATAGCTCAGACCGATCTGAAGAAATTACTCGGAAAGCTTCGCATCTACTATATTTCTTTTCTGAAGCTGCTCTTTGTACCGATAGTAATGTTAATCCTATTCCGAATTTTTGATCTTCCCGAGGTAGTACTGTTAACCTCGGTTTTAGCCGCAGCATGCCCTACAGCAGCTACTGTTAACCTATTCTCTCTTCGTTATGAGAAGAACTACCTCTATGCATCCGAGATATTTGCAGTTTCAACCATTTTATCTCTAATAACAATTCCACTTGTAATGTACGTTGCTAATCTTGTCTTGTAGGAACAAGAAAGAACCGCTTTATTAATTGTATTGATATAAGTCACGGAATATGCTTGCTTGCAAGTTACATTAGTAGTAAAATAATTTGAATAATGAAAATAAAAAGGAGTTATTGACGATGAACGATTATGTAATCGTGAGTGATGCAACACTTGATTTACCGGTAAGAGTGATCGATGAATACGATATAAGAATAATTCCTATGGGAGTGAATGTTGATAATATAGAATATAATCATTATCCGGATGAAAGAGAATTATCCATTGAGGACTTTTATCAGAAGTTGAAAAGCGGTGCTATCTCCCATACAACACAGATTAGACCTGCAGTTTTCATGGATTACTTCGAGGAGATTCTGAAACAGGGTAAGGACATACTATACATATCATTTTCTTCCGGATTAAGTGGAACCTATAATACTTCACAAATCGTGATTCGAGATCTTGTTGAGGATTACCCGGAGAGAAAAATCTACGGCATTGATTCTATGTGTGCGTCAATAGGAGAGGGCCTACTCGTCTTAAATGCTGCCTTACAGAAGCAACAGGGGATGAATATAGATGAGCTAAGGGATTGGATTGAGACGAATAAGAGGCGTTCCCGTCATTGGTTTACTGTAAAAGATTTATTCTTCCTGAAACGTGGTGGAAGAATCAGTTCTATTGAAGCCATGGTCGGTACTGCTCTGAAGATTCGTCCGGTGCTTAGTACGGATGCTAGTGGAAAACTTGCGGTGGTAACCAAAATCCGAGGCAGTAAAGCGGAGCTTGATTTTATGGTAACAAAGCTGGTGGAGGAGTGTGCTGACCTAACTTCACAGACAATCATCATCGGTCATGGTGATGATATTGCTCAGGCACAAGAATTGGAGAATCTGATCCGTAACAAGTACGAGGTGAAGGATGTAATCATATCCAAAATCGGTCCGATTATTGGTACTCATACAGGTCCGGGTATGTTGGCACTTGTATTCATGGGAGATAAAAAAGAAGTTTGATTTTGATCTCGAAAATACTTCAAAAGAATTGAAAAATGTTTGTAAATAGTGGGAAATTATTTGCTTTCAAGCATCATATTAAGTATAATTATTATTAGGTCGTATCGTAGTTCAATATGATACGACTTTGTTGTGTTAAGTTTCCGGAGGATGATACCATGAGTAATGAAAAAATAACAAATAACAGTGTTGAGCAAAACCAAATTAAGCCCTATAAAAAGGATGCGGGTTATTCCTATACCTTGGGAGCGTTTCCGACCTATGAGCTAATTAAGACAAGACCGGATAAGGTTCTTAAAATCCTTGTGGATACCAGCTTTACAGACCGGGACAATCTACGAAAGCTTTGTGAGGAGAAACATATTCCCTTAGAATTCAATAATAAATTAATCGCAAAGATTAGTGATAAGGAAAATTGCTATGTTGCCGGTATATTCGAGAAGTATGATTGTAAACTGAACGCTGACCGACCGCATATTGTATTGGTGAATCCAAGTAATATGGGTAACCTCGGAACAATACTCCGTACTGCAGTTGGTTTTGGAATTTATGATATTGCCATCATACTACCGGGAGCAGATATTTATAATCCCAAAACCGTCCGTTCATCCATGGGAGCGTTATTTCGTCTGAATTTCCATCATTATGAGAATTATGACGATTACCGGAGAGAATTCAATCAGCATGAGGTATTCACCTTTATGCTGAATGGTGAGAATCCCCTGACCTTACAGGATTGTCCCAAAGGCAAGCTTTTCTCACTGGTCTTTGGTAATGAAGCTACCGGGCTTGATGATTCTTATCTCCTGGTCGGAACCAGTATCTATATTCCCCAGTCGCCGGATGTTGATTCTCTAAATCTGACGATTGCTGTGGGAATTGGAGCATATATTTTTATGAATCAAAAATAAGTTGGGGTTACCTGCGGGAGTGGGTAGAAGGAGGAAGTATGAGACTAAACTATAAGCGGACTTTCTTTGTGGGGCTTGCGTTTATGTCAATCTGTTGTTTTTGGCAATTGTATGACAATATTATTCCCCTAATGCTAAAGAATACGTTCGGACTTGGTGAAACGGTAACAGGTGTTTTGATGGCTTTGGATAATGTTCTTGCTTTATTTTTACTACCCATCTTTGGTTCCCTTTCGGATAAGGTGAATACACCTCTCGGCAAAAGAACACCCTTTATTATTGGAGGAACTTTCGTAGCAGTATTATCCATGACCTTTATCCCCATTGCAAATAAAGCAGCAAGTATGGTTTTGTTTTTAGTGTTCTTAGGAATTGTATTGGTAGCAATGGGTGCTTATCGCTCACCCGCAGTAGCATTAATGCCGGATCTGACTCCAAAGCCACTCCGTAGTAAGGCAAATTCCATCATTAATCTTATGGGAGCCATCGGTGGTGTATATACACTCGTGATGATTAAGCTGTTAGTTACAGAAGATACTGATTACAAGGAGATATTTTTATCAGTATCAGCGATTATGGTCGTTGCAGTGATTTTATTATTGTTAACGATCAAGGAGAAGAAGCTGAATTCCTCCATCGATTTAGAGACAGGAATAGAATCTAATGTGGAAAAACCAAAACCGGATCAGTTGATCGCTTCTACAGTTGAAGACGAAAAAATGCCAAAGGATGTAAAACGTAGCTTTATTCTATTATTAGCATCCATCTTCTTATGGTTTACAGCATATAATGCAATTACAACTGCTTATTCCAGATATGTAGAGCAAATCTGGCATCTTAAACCCGGTGGTTTCGCGGATTCCTTGTTGGTAGCAACGATAGCGGCAATTCTTAGCTATATACCGATCGGTATCATTGCCAGTGTGGTTGGTAGAAAGAAAACAATCATTGCAGGTATCATAATGGTGACCTTGTCCTACTTCTGCGGAGCATTATTTACGGAATATTCCTTCTGGGTTAATGTGGTGTTTGCCTTCACCGGGATTGGTTGGGCAGCCATCAATGTCAATTCCTATCCCATGGTGGTTGAGATGTGCAAGGGCTCTGATATCGGTAAATATACAGGACTTTATTACACCTTTTCCATGTCAGCACAGATCCTTACCCCTATCATCTCAGGAGCTTTATTGGAATATGTATCTTATCGGACCTTATTTCCGTATGCACTGATATTCTCCATCGCTTCCTTATGTACCATGTTATTTGTTATGCATGGAGATTCCAGACCAACGAAGAAGAATGATGTGCTAGAGAACTTCGACACCCCTGACTAGCATGGAGGCTATATGTTACTTAAGTTTATCGTTCTAATAATATCGATCATAGCATTATATCTATTAGCTATTATGCCCAAGCTCCGACCTAGCAAGAACCTCAAGAATATGGATGGATGGCTCTATGCTCATCGTGGATTCCATAACAATGGATCAGAAGCACCGGAAAATTCACTGAAGGCTTTTGCACTCGCTGTGGAGAAGGGTTATGGGATAGAACTAGATGTTCAATTAACGAAGGATTTAGTACCAATTATCCTTCATGACTATAATCTGAGACGTGTCTGTAATGCAGATAGTCAAGTATCGACTCTGACCTACGAAGAGCTCATGAACTATAGGCTATTTCATACTCAGGAGAAGATACCGACCTTGAAGGAGGTTCTGGACTTAGTTGCCGGTAAGGTACCATTAATTATTGAGCTAAAGATCCCGTGGCGGGCCGAACCGTTATGTTCTGCGGTATCTGAGCTTTTGAAGGATTGTTCAGGCTTTTATGTGATTGAGTCCTTTAATCCTCTTGGTCTGATCTGGTACAAGAAGAAGAATCCAAAGGTAATCCGAGGACAGTTGTCTACCGATTTTAGGAGAGAGAAGATGGTAGGCGATCCCTTTCAATACTTTATGCTGAAGCATCTACTGCTTAACTTTCTAACCAAACCGGATTTTATAGCGTATCATCATGTACATCGGGCAGGATTATCCTTTACAATTTGCCGTAAGCTGTTTAGAACTAAGCCGGTAGCCTGGACGATACAATCACAGGAGCAGTTGGATAATTGCAGAAAGTATTATGATATCTTTATATTTGAAAGCTTTATTCCAAGGTGAAGTAGTAGGTCGTGAGAAGTAAATAGGGATTATAGAAACTCTATCGTTGAAAGGAGGACATTTCGGTGTCTTCGTTGCAGGCATAGAGTTTTTTATTACCAAATGTGCATTCGCATCGTAATTGCCCATCGTATTATCGTTAAATCCTAGATGAGATAAGCATAATACCTGGATATTTGGAGATGATGAAGGTAAGGTTTGGTGTTGGAATATTTAACACCTGAAACAGTGATGTAGTTCTGGAGGATGCAATATGATAATAATCATAGTAATATTGTTGTTGGAATGGCTTTGGTGCTTATCAAATATGATTGTAAAACCGAGAATGCTACCTTATGGCAAGGGATATCAGAGAGAGGTTGATTGCAATAAAGTCAATTCGGAAGAATATTATTCATGGGATAAGGAAGTTTTTACCCTAAAATCTGATTATGGATACCGTCTATCCTGCGAAAGACTGGATGGCAGATATTATTATAATGAAGCTGTTGATAAGAATTCGAATAAGATAGCGATCCTATGCCATGGTTTTGGTTATGCAAAATATAGTGGTATTAAGTATGCGAAAATGTTCTTTCGTCTGGGGTATCAAGTGATTATTTATGATCATCGTAATCATGGTTATAGTGGGAAAGCGCATACCTCCATGGGGTTTTATGAGAAATATGATCTTAAAAAGCTTGTGGATTGGTGCTATGAACGATATGGATCGGATTGTACGATCATTACCCATGGGGAGTCGATGGGTGCTGCTACCGTATTGATGCACTTGGGTATTGATCGTAGAGTGAGCGGTGCGATTGCAGATTGCGCTTATTCTGATTTGACACAGCTGTTATGCCATCAATTGAAGCAATATTATCATTTGCCTTGCTGTCTAATTCCTTTGGAGAGCTTCTTGACCTATCTACGAGCAGGTTTCTGGTATAACGAGGTATCACCGATTAGAGTAATCCGTCATTGCCTAACACCGGTCTTACTGATTCATGGCAAAATTGATAATTTGGTTCCGGCTGATATGACTAGACAGATGTATCACAATAAAAAGCGAAATAAGGCAATGTATCTGGTAGCCGGAGCAAAACATGCACAGAGTTATCAGATCAATAAGGAAGGTTACGAGAAAGTAGTAGATAGATTTCTCAGACGATATCTAGCTCATAAGAATTAGAACATGAACTAAAAATGCTCTTATCAAATCAAGTCAACTTGATAGATAGGAGCTTTCTATATCTTATAGAATTGAAAAACCCCAATATACAAGTATATTGGGGTAAAATAGGTACGAATTAAAATTATCTTTCTTTCTTCTTAAGAACTACAGAACCGGTTCCCATAACAGCAGCGCCTAAACCAAATACGAATGCAAGAGAAACAACACCAGTCTTAGGAGTAGCAGCAGCGTCATCAGTAGCAGCAGCACCTGCATCTGCAGGCCATGTTAATAATACAGCGCCGGCTTCATCCTTGAATTCCATCTTGGTAACTGCAAGAGCGCCTTCCGTCTTGTTCTTTAAGTTAACAACAACTTCACACCAGGTTGTTCCCTTACCATTCATAGGCATTGTAAGAACTGTGGAACCATCAACATCAGTAACACCGGGAGCAGTAGGAACCCAACCGCCATCAAAGTTGAAGATGAGCTCAGGCTCAAAGGAACATTTGCCTTCAACAGTAATATCAACTGTTCTTGTAGCATCAGCAACTTCTGTTGTGGAAATAACGGTACCACCACCAATTAATTTTACCCAAACGTCATTGTCCGTTGCTGCATTTGCTTCGTTCGGATATGCGAAAGGCAATTGATCTGTACTTGCCATTGCTGTACCTACCAACATGGTAAGTGCTAATACTGTTGCTGCGAGACCAGCGAAAACCTTGTTTCTTAACTTCATTTTAAAACTCCTCCTTAAAAATATTTAATTTGGAAAACCCTATAATAACAATAATATTTTAACAAATATTCCAAGTCTTGTATATTATCATAACACATAAGTTTGTAGAGTATTTTTGTGCAAGTTTACTAATTAAACTATATCTGTAGAATGCATTATTAGTAATTACTTATAAAGGATATAAGTGCCAAATTATAGTGTAAATTAGTAGCAAAAAAAGAATCAGATACCTCTAATATTCGTGATTAAAGTGACCCCAAGAAGTCCCTCGAACACTGATTAGAAAGTACATGATTCTTTATCTATGACTATTGAATTGATTTATCAACTCATCTTTTATGAATAGATTGCTTTATTTAATTCTTATCGATGGAAGCCATTTTCATTGCACGAACCTTTAAGGAAAGACCAAAAAGATTAATGAATCCTTCTGCATCATGATGATTATACAGATTTCCTGTGGTAAAGGAAGCAATGCTTTCATTATATAACGAATAAGGAGAGGTGGTACCCTGTTTAATGATGTTGCCCTTATACAGTTTAAGCTTAACATCACCTGTAACATATTCCTGTGTGACATCAACAAAAGCCTGATATGCTTCACGAAGAGGAGTAAACCATTTTCCTTCATATACGATATCAGCAAACCGGTTTCCGATTTCCTTCTTCGCGGTCAGTGTAGCACGATCAAGAATCAATTCCTCTAGCTGCATATGAGCTTCCATAAGAATGGTTCCGCCTGGAGTCTCATATACACCGCGTGACTTCATACCTACAACACGATTTTCGACGATATCCACGATACCAATTCCGTGCTTGCCACCAATAGTGTTTAACTCCTTGATGATATCTGTTACAGACATCTTCTTCCCATTCAGGGAGGTAGGAATACCCTTTTCAAAGGATAAACTGAGGGTCACGCCTTCCTCAGGGGCCTTTTCAGGAGATACACCGAGTACAAGAAGATGATCATAGTTCGGCGCATTGGAAGGTGATTCTAGTTCAAGACCTTCGTGGCTGATGTGCCAAAGGTTACGGTCACGGGAATAACTGTTGTCTGCAGAGAAGGGAAGGTCAATACCATGCTTAGAACAATATTCGATTTCCTCTTCACGGGATGCCATAGTCCATATTCTCCAGGGAGCTATGATCTTCAGATCCGGTGCCAACGCTTTAATCGTTAACTCAAAACGTACCTGATCATTCCCCTTACCGGTTGCTCCGTGGCAGATAGCAGTTGCACCTTCTATTCTTGCGATTTCAACTAATCTCTTAGCGATGACCGGTCGAGCCATAGAGGTTCCCAAAAGGTACTTATTCTCATAGACTGCATTTGCCTTTACACAAGGCAATACATAGTCGTTTACGAATTCATCAACAACGTCCTCAATATAGAGCTTGGTTGCACCGGAGAGCGTTGCTCTCTCTTCAAGACCGTCTAATTCATTTCCTTGCCCCACGTCGATACAAACACAGACTACTTCGTAATCATAATTCTCCTTTAACCAGGGAATGATAGCGGTAGTATCGAGACCGCCAGAATACGCTAAGATAACTTTTTCTTTCATATTAATACCTCCAAATGATAAATTCTATTGTTTCAATTAGTTACATTTGTAATCCCATTTAACGTTTTAATAAATATACAACAATTCTAATTATTATGCAATAGTAAAATAAAATAAAGTATAAAAATACATGGATATTATTTTATAAATCTGCAAACATGCCATATTTATCCGAAAGATGTCTTCGTTATTACCTATTGTTTCAATTTTATATGATTATAGTCGACCGGTGTTGGTAAGCAATATCATAAATTATATGATTGAGTACACTTCTATTATCTTTACATCTGAGTGATATTTAATATAATGAAAGATGAGTATCGAATATTCATAGGAGTGGTAGTTCATACAGCTAAATTTCTCGTTATTCGAGGTTTTACTGTCATTATTTAAAATGTATTATATAAGGAAATCAAACTTAATAAATCATTGCAGGCTGCGATTACCTGGGAGAGGAAGAATATGTATCAAATCATTTTAGCTTCAGAATCACCAAGACGTAAGGAAATTATGGAGACTATGGGAATACCATATCGTGTGATACCAAGTAATGTGAAGGAAGAGGTGGAGGAGACAGTTCCGGCTCAGATGGTACAAGCCCTTGCAAGGCTGAAAACCGTAGCAATTAAGGAACTTGTGCTACAACAGGCCGATGCTGATAAGGACATTATTATTCTAGGAGCAGATACTATGGTGTTCTATAAAGAGCATGCGCTTGGAAAACCGAAGGACGAAGGAGATGCTGCAAGAATGTTGCGCATGCTATCAAATGATGTTCATGAGGTATATACCGGCGTCAGTATTATCGTTCTGAGAAGAGATGGAGAGGAAGAAAACATTGGCTTTGATGTATGCACCAAGGTTGTGGTCAATCCGCTGACCGAGGAGCAGATACTGGATTATATCGCTACCGGTGAGCCTATGGATAAGGCCGGAGCTTATGCAATCCAGGGCAAGTTTGGTATCTATATTAAAGAAATAGAGGGCGATTATTATAATATTGTAGGCTTCCCGATTGCTGAAATCTATGCATCAATGCTTCGCCATGGGATCGACTTGAAAAAAATAAAATAAGTATTGCATAAAGTTTAATTCAGATGTATAATTATAAATATTTTATTCAGCGAAGGCAATGAGAACCGGAAATAAACAATACTTGGTCTGGAATATTTGATAGAGAATCAGATAAGTATTGGATAATGGTTCTGGAGGTGCTTAAGGTTTCGGATTAATGATAACATGGAAAGGTTAAGGTAAGTATATGAAGATAATAGATGGTGGAGTAACTGCAGCACAAGGCTTTCAGGCAGCGGGAGTATATGCAGGAATTAAGAAGAAGAGAAAGGATATGGCTTTGGTTTATTCTGTCATCCCTGCAAAAGGAGCAGGAACCTTTACCACCAATGTTGTTAAAGCAGCTCCGGTAAAATGGGATATGAAGGTTACGAAGGATAGTGCATATGTGCAAGCAGTAGTTCTAAACAGCGGGGTGGCAAATGCCTGCACCGGTGCTGAGGGTGATTTGAATAATGAATTGATGGCGAAGGCTGTTGCAGATTCGATGAGTATTCCGGCAGCTGCAGTATATACGGCGTCCACCGGTGTTATCGGTAAGCAATTACCAATTGATGTAATCCAAGAAGGTGTAAAGCTGTTAGCAGCAGAATTACAAGAAGGGATAGAAGCAGGAGCTAAGGCGGCACAGGCAATCATGACTACCGATACTTATCCGAAGGAATGTGCAGTCAGCTTTATGGTAGATGGTAAGGAAGTGAAGCTTGGCGGTATGGCAAAAGGCTCAGGTATGATTCATCCGAACATGGCTACCATGCTCGGTGTAGTTACTACGGATTTAAATATTAGCAAGGAATTGCTACAGGAGGCTTTAAGCGCAGATGTTAAGGTCTCCTTTAACATGATTAGCGTGGATCGGGATACCTCCACCAATGACTCATTATTATTACTTGCAAATGGTTATGCAGGAAATAAGGAAATCACGGAGAAGAATGAAGACTATGATAACTTCTGCAAAGCTTTGAATTATGTGACGACCGAGCTTGCTAAGAAGATGGCTGCTGACGGTGAAGGGGCAACTAAGCTTTTTGAGGTACAGGTGGTAGGTGCCGGTACTCAGGAGGAAGCAACAATCATAAGTAAATCCATTATAACCTCGAATCTGGTGAAAACTGCCGTATTCGGAAATGATGCAAACTGGGGAAGAATCTTATGTGCTATGGGATACTCCGGTGTTGACTTTGATCCGGAGCAAGTGGATCTATTCATTGAAAGTGTGGATGGAACGCTTAAGTTAGTGGAAAACGGTATGGCAACCGATTATTCCGAAGAATTTGCAACAAAGATACTCTCCGGTAAAGTGGTAAAGGCAATTGCTGATCTTAAATTAGGTTCAGCGACTGCAACCGCTTGGGGTTGTGATTTCTCATATGATTATGTAAAGATTAATGCGGACTACCGCTCATAATTTAATTCAAGTTATCATGAAAGGACAACGAACATGGAACAGATGGATCAGATATTAATGAAGGCACAGACCTTAATTGAGGCTCTTCCCTACATACAGAAGTTTAATAATAAGAAGGTAGTTGTAAAATACGGCGGAAGTGCGATGCTGGACGAGAACCTGCAGCTCAATGTAATCAAGGATGTTGCTTTACTTAAACTGGTTGGAATGCAGCCGATTATCGTTCATGGTGGTGGTAAAGAGATTACGAAATGGCTCGGCTTATTAGGTCATGAGTCCAGATTTGTGGAAGGACTCCGTGTTACTGATGAGCAGACCATGGAGGTTGCCGAGATGGTTCTTGGTAAGGTTAATAAGAACCTGGTACAGATGGTTGAGAAGCTAGGAGTGAAGGCGGTAGGTATCAGTGGTAAGGATGGCTGTACCATTAAGGTAGAGAAGAGAATAGTGAATGGTCAGGATATCGGTTTTGTTGGTAATATTAAAGAAGTAAATACAGAGCTGATCAATACGCTGATTGATAATAATTTTGTTCCGGTCATTGCACCAATCGGTCTCGATGATGATTATTTGAATTATAATATTAATGCGGATGACGTTGCTTGTGCAGTGGCTACAGCAATCGGAGCGGAAAAACTGGTATTTTTAACTGATATCGAGGGAGTTTATTCAGATCCAAAGGATAAAAGTAGTCTGATTTCTGTACTGACCTTAGATAAAGCTGACGATTTATTAGATAGCGGCTTCATCGGGGGAGGAATGCTTCCGAAGCTGAAGAATTGCGTGGATGCCGTAAGAAACGGTGTGTCCAGAGTACATATTCTGGATGGAAGAATAGAGCATTGTCTGCTACTGGAGTTCTTCACCAATCGTGGTATCGGAACTGCAATTATCGATCAGGCAAGCATCTATGATAACGAAGCAATTGCCGTGAAATAAGCATATCAATTGATAATAAGCAGATATTAATTGATAATGAATATGATGGTTTTTAGTATCCTAAGCCGGATTTACATCAATTGGAAGTGAGGATTTGATATTAATGAAGCAATATATAGAGGAAGCTGAGAAGGTGTTGATGCATACCTACAGTCGTTATCAGATCGTTCTGGACCGCGGCGAGGGTGTATATCTCTATGATACGAATAATAAGAAATATCTTGATTTCGCAGCCGGAATTGCAGTATTTGCTCTGGGCTATGGTAATCAACAATATAATGATGCATTAAAAGCACAGATTGATAAATTACTTCATACTTCGAATTTGTATTATAATATTCCTGCAATCGAAGCTTCACGGAAGCTGATCAAGGCGAGCAGAATGGATCGGGTATTCTTTACCAGTAGTGGTACGGAAGCGATCGAAGGAGCTGTGAAACTTGCGAGAAAGTATTATTATAAAAAGCATGGAGTAGCTGACAGCCAGATTATCTCCATGGATCATTCCTTTCACGGAAGAAGTATGGGTGCGCTAAGTGTTACCGGTAATAAAAAATACAGAGAAGCCTTTGGACCATTGATTGGCGGTGTTGTATTTGCTGAATTTAATAATCTTGCCAGTGTAAAGGAATTAGTGAACGAGAAGACCAGTGCGATCATCCTGGAACCTGTTCAGGGTGAAGGTGGCCTTTATCCTGCTACCTTCGAATTCATGGAAGGCATAAGAAAGCTGTGTGATGAGAAGGACATCGTACTTATCCTGGATGAAATTCAATGTGGCATGGGTAGAACAGGTTCCATGTTTGCATATCAGCACTATAATGTTAATCCTGACATCATTACCTGTGCGAAAGCACTTGGCTGCGGTGTTCCTGTTGGTGCATTTGCAGCAAAGGAGGAAATTGCTTCTGCATTTGAACCCGGTGATCACGGCACCACCTATGGTGGTAATCCTTTTGTTACTGCTGCGGTAAGCAAAGTATTTGATTTGTTTGAAAGTGAGCAGCTCATAAACCATGTTCAGGAAATCTCACTCTACCTAATTCAAAAATTAGAAGAACTGATAGAAAAATATGATTTCATTCAAGAACGTAGAGGTATGGGATTGATGCAGGGCTTAGAATTTAAGATACCTGTGAAGGATATTATACCGAAAGTAATGGAAGCCGGTTTAATTCTTATTACAGCAGGTGCTAATGTGATCCGCTTCGTTCCACCACTTGTGATTGAGAAACAGCACGTGGATGAGATGATTGCCATATTCGATGAGGTTTTAAGCAAGATATAATAATCTGGTTGTCATACTTTTCGTGTGGCAACCTTTTCCTTTGCAGTAATTGCATAGGCAAATCCCAAAATGGAAATCTTAAAGTATATACAATTGATGCGGGTGTCATAAGCCTAGTTGAAAATTATCGTTCTTCAATTTGCACAATATAGTCATCTAAGTGCGTGCTACAGAACATAGTTCATTCACAACACGCACAAGCCAAATTCTGTTTTGTGCAAAATGCCGAAACCAAGTTTATAGCAAGGCTTTTGACACCCTAATCAACAATTGAATTACTCTTAAATGATACCAAGTGATTCTGTTAAGAAAGGTTTGGGATACGAATATGTTGGGATTTTTGATTGCAATTCTATCGGGAGCTCTGATGAGTACCCAGGGGGTATTTAATACCGGAGTGACAAAGCAGACGGGAATCTGGGTATCCGCTACCTTTGTCCAATTCACTGCAATGCTAGTGTGCTTAGGTGCATGGTTTATCACCGGTCGTCAGGGGCAATTCTCTACAATCCTTAAGGTCCAAAGTAAGTATATGCTCCTAGGAGGTGTATTAGGCGCTTTTATTACCTATACTGTAATTAAGAGTGTGGATACATTAGGACCGGCGATGGCAAATATGTTTATTATTACTGCTCAACTTCTGATTGCCTATCTGATAGAACTTTTTGGAGTCTTCGGTACGAAGAAGATCGATTTTGAATGGCATAAGCTCATAGGAATTGTTTTAGTAGTTGCAGGAATTGCTATTTTTCAATGTAATTGGAGAAAATGCTGAATATTTTCTTGTTTTATGGATGAAATACCTATTGTAAATGATGGGCATATTATGTAAAATAAAAATGTCTTATCAAAAGTATAGAGGGTACTTTTTAAGTCGTCATTTATTCAAAGGATGATGATTGATAATGAAAAAGAAATATATTATAGTTGGAGTTAGCTGTGTTATATTATTAATTTCAGGGATTTGTTATAGTTGTGCATATAAAAAAGACAATTCCTCCGTAACTTTGATTTCTGATTTGTCAGGGGAAGATAGGAATACTGAAGTAGCAGACACAACAATGAGTTCTGAGCCTTCAGAGAAAGCAATTGGTCAAGCTGAAGATCCGCTAACCAATGATGCCGGTAATGAGTTAAAAGGGGTATCCGAAGCTGCGGTAGATGGCGAAAGTGATACGAAAGATATCTATGTACACCTATGTGGTGCTGTACTTAAGCCCGGTGTATATCAGGTATCGGTAGACTCCAGAGTGATTGATCTTATTACTCTTGCAGGTGGTTTGACCGAGGAAGCGGCAGGAGATTATATCAATCAGGCGCAACAAGTAATCGATGGTCAGCGTATCTATATACCAAACAATTCAGAGGTAAAGGAGTTGTCCTTAGGGGATTATATTACTCCAAGAGATCTGACCAAAACAGAGAAAAGTTCTACGAATCGGTTGATCAATATTAATACAGCAAATGCAGAAGAATTAATGGAGTTGCCGGGGGTAGGAGAAGCGAAGGCTGCCAGTATCATAGAATATCGGACTACCAATGGAAATTTTCAGAAAATCGAGGATCTGATGAAGATTCCGGGTATTAAGGAAGGCCTATTCAATCAGGTTTCCTCCGGTATCTCAGTGAAATAACAGACAGTATTTAACTAATTAATATAAAGATAGATGAGGTGAAGAGATGGCGAAGAGAGTACTTGTAGTTGATGATGAGAAATTAATCGTTAAGGGAATCCGTTTTAGCCTTGAACAGGACGGAATGGAAGTTGATTGTGCCTACGATGGGGAAGAAGCATTAGAAGCTGCCAAGAAGAAGGAATATGATGTAGTGCTTCTTGATGTTATGCTCCCGAAGTATTCAGGGTTCGAAGTATGCCAACAGATTAGAGAATTCTCTATGATGCCGATCATTATGCTGACAGCAAAAGGCGATGATATGGATAAGATTCTAGGCTTGGAGTATGGTGCGGATGACTATATTACAAAGCCCTTCAATATTCTGGAAGTGAAAGCTAGAATCAAAGCAATTATGCGCCGAAACAGTAAAAATTCAACGACCGGATCCTCTGATTCTAAAACAATAACCTTTGGAGAGATGAAAATCGACTGTGAAAACAGAAGAGTATATATCTCCGGCAAAGAGGTTAATTTGACTGCCAAAGAGTTTGATTTACTAGAATTACTGATATTTAATCCGAACAAAGTATATAGTCGTGAAAACCTCCTGAATATTGTATGGGGCTATGATTATCCGGGTGATGTCAGAACAGTAGATGTTCACATTCGAAGATTGCGTGAAAAGATAGAGAGCAATCCAAGCGAGCCAAAATTTATACATACAAAATGGGGTGTAGGATATTTTTTCCAAAATCAAGAATAAATTACGTATATTTAACAGCATGAGAGTCTATCTACTGGTTGTATTCATTGTATTAGGTATCGTGCCATTGACCTTTTTTTCTTATATTCTATTAACAACGTATGAAGAAAAGGCAATCAGCAACCGGAAGGCTGAGCTGGAGAACCAAGGTTATATGCTCTCCAATATGCTCTACTCCAGGGGTTACTTAACAACGGGAGAAGATACAGAAGTTGATTCTGAGGTGTCAAGAATCTCAGATATCTATCGCGGAAGAATCATAATAGTCAATAATAGTTTGAATATAGTAAAGGACACGTATTCTCTGGAGGAAGGGAAATATTTAATCTCTGAGGATGTGATCAAGTGCCTGCAAGGGACAGGGACACCACCTTCCTTTCATGATAGAAAAACACATTATATCAGATTGACCTATCCAATCACCTATGATGATAATAAAGAGATCATGGGTGCTATTGTCATGAATATTTCTACCAAGGATATACAAAGCATTCGGGATAGTATGGAGCAGCGAGTGCTTCTGTTTGCTATTATACTTGGGGTATTAATAGTAGCCTTTTCCATCTATTTTACCGGGGTGCTCACAAAACCCTTAACCAGTGTCGTTAATTCCATTGATCGTATCACAGATGGGTATATGAACGAAGGTGAGACGATTAAAGGCTATAATGAGATTGAGAAAATATCAGATTCTTTTAACCATATGATTAATCGCATGCAGAAGCTGGAGAATTCGAGACAGGAATTTGTATCGAATGTGTCTCATGAATTGAAGACTCCAATTACTTCGATTAAGGTTTTAGCCGATTCGCTCCTTATGCAGGAGGATACCCCGATTGAATTATACCGTGAATTCCTCTTGGATATTACGGACGAAATCGAGCGAGAGAATAAGATTATCAATGACCTCTTATCCTTGGTTAAGTTGGACAAGACGGCAGGCGATATGAATATAACTCCGATCAACATCAATGAATTATTGGATTTGATTCTGAAACGTCTCACTCCGATCGCGAAAAAGCAAAATATCGAGTTGATCTATGAGAGCTTCCGTCCTGTGATCGCAGAGGTGGATGAAGTTAAGCTGTCATTAGCAATATCCAATCTGATTGAAAATGCAATCAAATATAATACGGCAGACGGTTGGGTTAGAGTATCCTTGAATGCAGATCATAAATATTTCTTTGTTAAGGTGTCCGATTCAGGGATTGGAATACCTCTAGAGGCACAGGATTACATCTTTGAACGCTTCTACCGGGTTGATAAAGCAAGGTCCAGGGAGACCGGTGGTACCGGTCTTGGTCTGGCGATCACTAAGAATGCAATTCAGATGCACCGAGGTGCAATTAAGGTGTATAGTAAGGAAGGCGAAGGAACGACCTTTAATGTTCGCATTCCGTTAAACTATATCGTCTAAATAGATACCAAGCAGGTACTAGGCTAACAAGACCTGAAGGTGCAGGAATGAGGGAAAGCATGAAGAAATTATACGCAATCATAATAATGCTTCTGACGGTTGGATTACTGGGAGCATGTAATAATAATGAAACTTCTGATTCCAGTTCAGAGGTTTTAATCTATTATATTGATTCTAAAACCTCCGCTCTGGTTAGCGAACCCTATCAATTGATCAGTGAAGATCTTAATGAACAGATTGAGGAGCTTCTATATATGCTGAAGCTTAATCCTAAGAATCTGTTGTATAAAAGTACACTGGCTGATATGGTAACGGTGAAAGAGTTTTCCTTTAATGAGGATAGTAGTCTGACGATCAATTTCGATAATAATTATAGTGATCTGTCCGGAATAAGCGAGGTATTATGTCGAGCAGCCGTTGTAAAGACACTTACGCAGATTACCGGAGTTGAATATGTTCAGTTTGCAGTCAATACGCAGCCATTAATGGATATTAACGGTAACTTGGTTGGTATTATGACAAAAGAAGATTTTATCGATAATACCGGCACTGAGACGAAGGTGAAGCTGTATTTTGCTAATGAAGCCGGGGATAGTCTTGTGGAATATGTAACAGATATTACATATACCGGGACCGGTTCTCTCGAAGAACTGGTTCTTCAGGAGTTGATGAACGGTCCGTCTCAGATAGGAATGTACCCTACCATCCCGAAAGGGACCTCGTTGCTTCAGGTCGAGATGAAGGAAGGGGTCTGCTATGTGGATTTTGATGGAAAATTCATGGAGAAAATACCGGAATTGCAGGATGAAATAGTAATATATTCTATCGTAAATACTTTAATTGAATTGCCTTATATCAGTAAGGTTCAATTTCTGATTAACGGAGAGCTACAACCTGCGTTCGGAGATGGAATAACATTTGACGGGTTCTTTGAACGAAAATTATCGCTCATTGATGAGAGCTAGACGGGAGGTGGAGAATTCTTGACAAAACGCCCACTAGTGTGGTTACTAGGGGCTTATCTGCTGGGGACAATTCTTGCCTGGCAGCATGTTCTAATTGGCATTGTAATAGTAATTGTTCTGCTCGGGTTCCTGGCACTCTATCTATGGAGGTATCATAAGAAAGGGCTACACATCCTTAAGAGCGATCGGTTTCTTTGGTTTCTGCCCATCCTCCCATTGCTTGGTTTTGTTGCGATGAGAGATCAGATTAAGCTACCGGAACTATATCATGCCTTTGAACAAGAAGTGCCCTGCGAGCTTTCGGGTCAAATTAAGATAATTGTAACGAAGCAAAAGGGACAAGCCCTATATGTAGAAAATAATCTTATCTCCCTATCTGAGGGAGAGCCTTATCCATGTGAGAATGTTATTATCTATACCTCTACTGATCAAATCTATCGGATTGGTAATCGAATTACCGTCCAAGGTTCTCTTCAAAAATTCAAATCAGCCTCAAATCCAGGACAATTCAACGAAAAACTATATTATCAAATCGAAAACATTGATTTTAAACTAATGGCAGAACAGGTGGTAATCACTGATGCGGGCTATTCGAAATATCATACCTTCCTAGACAGTATAAAAAGCAACCTAATTAAAATCTATGGTTCTATCCTGGAGGATAGAGAGGCGGGAACACTAATTGCCATGCTCTTAGGAGAGAAATACTTATTAGAGGAAGAGGTAAAACAGCTCTATCAGAGCAATGGAATATCCCATGTCTTGGCAATCTCCGGCCTCCACGTATCCCTAATAGGAATGAGTATCTTCTGGCTACTTAGAAAATGTAAGCTTCCGATTACAATAGCTACGGTACTAACCATCCTATTCATCTATAGTTATGGAGTGCTGACTAACTTCAGCGTATCTACGAATAGGGCAGTGGTAATGATGATCGTCATGTTGTTAGCTACTATCTTCGGTAAAACCTATGATATGCTATCGGCTACCGCCTTGAGTGCCTTGATCATATTACTTCAGAACCCACTTCAGCTCTTGAGTGCGGGTTTCTTATTATCGTTTCTAGCAGTTTTGGGGATTGGAGTAATCTTGCCCTTGCTGAAGCTATTCTTCACACATAAGAACAAAGTAATAGACAGCTTGCTGATCAGTATCAGTGCTATTGCCGCAACAACACCGATGGTCTTATATTTCTTTTATCAATATCCACTCTATGGAATCATAACGAATCTAATTATTCTCCCATTTATCACAGTTTTAACACTAAGCTCGCTACTGGCCGGCTTTATTGGCATACTCGAATGGAGGTTTGGAGTATTTGCGATTGGTGGTGCGAACTATATCTTGAAATTATATGATATGGTATGTATAGGAATTCTGCAACTCCCATACCATGTTCTTAATGTGGGAAAACCAAAGTTTTATCTGATTCTATTATCAATCTTACTCATGCTATCTTTTGTATGGGTCGTAAGGAAATATAAGAAGAAGCTGGCGATTCTATTACTGCTAGCCTCACAATTGATATTATTCCTGCCGCGCTGCAATCCCGGTCTTACGATTACAATGCTGGATGTAGGACAGGGGGACGCCATCTATATGGAAAGCAAGGAAGGTACCTCCTTTCTGATCGACGGAGGGAGTGCTAATGTGGGGCAGGTTGGAAGGTATCGGATTGTTCCGTTTCTGAAATCAAAGGGAGTGGACAGACTGGATTATGTGATTATCACCCATTTGGATCAGGATCATATCTCGGGTCTGGTAGAGATCATTGAGGAGGATCTATTCTTAATTAATTGTCTGGTTCTTCCTTATCTTAAAGAAAAGGAGGAGAAATACTTAGATCTGGAGGAAATGGCTGCGGCCAAGAATATCAGATTACAATATATAACAGAAGGGAACAGTATTCATGAAGGGCCGCTCAGCATCAATTGCCTGCATCCGTCTATTGATTTCGTTGGGTCTACAGCCAATTCCTATTCTACTGTGCTCAGCGTTAATTATGGCGAGTTCGATATGCTTCTGACCGGAGACCTTGAGGATGAGGGTGAGAGGTTATTGATACAGGGCTTCAAAGAGGGTAGCTATCGTAGAAAATGGGGTATCAGTCCTGCTGTGGATATAGAGGTTCTTAAGGTGGCTCATCATGGCTCGAAATATTCTACTTCAGAAGAGCTTCTGGAACTTCTTAAGCCTGAAATCTCATTAATCTCCTGTAGCAGGGATAATTGGTATGGGCATCCACATCCAGAATTATTAGATCGCTTAGTAGAGGCAGGAAGTACAGACCTGATCACGTACGAAAGTGGAGCGATTACAATAACAACGGATGGTGAGAAGCTGGAGATAGAAGAATATTATTTCTCAAATAGACTACAATAGGAAATTTTATCAACCTATAATGTGTTCGCCTGAAAATATAAAAGATAACATTGATGGTTCGCTTTATGCGTGCTAATATGAATATATCAAATATTTAATATGATTTTCACCACCAAATATGCCAGGAGGAACAGTATGGATAATACACAAGAAAAAAATGAGATAGCTAAAAGAATCCTTCAACTGTTGAAGTGGAAAGATATATCTCAAAATAAGTTAGCAACAGGAGTGGGAATAAGCCGTTCACACTTGAACATGTGCTTAAGTTCTAAGAAAACTGAAAAGGGTACTATGAAGGGATTTAGTGATGAAATCTTAAAACGCATCGCTAATTATTTCGAGGTTGATTATAACTACTTAAAAAGTGGCAATGATTTGATTTTGATTTCTCAAAAGAATCTATCAACACTAATCAACACTAATGAGGCTTTCGAGCTTAAATGTTTTCAGACTGAAGAAGAGATATTATACTCAGAACAACAAATGGAAGAATTTGAATCAAATTTGAAAGAGCATTTTATAAAACGGATTATCAGGATGAACGAACGGGACTTGAATTATTTATATTACTTCTGGGATGCGGTAATATCTATTGATAATACGCAATTTCTGTTTTTAAATTATATAACTCAGCTTAATAGTATTGGAATGGAGAAATTATCAAGGTTTATGAATTCAATGATGATTTCTCACGAGGATATTGTAAAAAGGTTGCCTTCAGCATTCAATTTATATAAAAGTGAGAGTCTGTTTGATGAAGCTAAAAAAGTAGAACTTTCAAGAGAGGAAATAATAAAAATCATAGAAAATCAAATTATTGATTTGAGTGATGATAAAATAAGATTTCTGTTCTACCATATAGATAATCTTTTGTCATTAACTAAATCGGATTATAAAACGCTTAAGAGGTTTGTGTTGTTGGGAAATAGTGTAATGACGTTTAGTGCGATTGGTTATAAAATTCCAACTAATCATGAAATAATATTTGACTTTATTGAAGCAATCTTACTTGATACAAAACACATTAAAAAAATTGATACCAATGGATACTTTTCAGAAACTATATAGATGG
>JAQZBA010000318.1 GCA_029239365.1 Herbinix sp.
GGACGGCATGGTTGCTATTGAAGGCTGGGAGAAGGTAAGTAGCTATCAAGCAGTATCGTTGGCTTTAGAGATGAAGAAATATGGCGTAAAAACCATTGTTTATACCGATATTTCTAAGGATGGTATGCTTCAGGGACCGAATATCGCCCATACCAAAGAAATGGTAGAGGTAACCGGTCTTAATATCATTGCTTCCGGTGGCGTATCTTCACTAAAAGATCTTGAAATGCTAGAAGAGATCAATGTATATGGCGCCATTGTTGGAAAAGCATTGTATGAGAATCGTATCGATCTGAAGAAGGCAGTTAATCTATTTGAGAAAAAGTAGGGCTATTAAAGATTTTACTTTGTCCTATTGATTATAAAATAGAAGGAAGAATTATAGTTGAAATAAGATCAGATATTATATATAATCATTTATCAATAACTATAACTAAATGAGGAATTCCCAGGAGGTATAAATTCAAATGTCTTACAAAAAAATCATCCCCTATATCAATGCGGAAAATGAGATCCCCGGTAATGTTCTTAAGCTTGCCGAGGAATATTCTTATGGGGGAGCAGACGAGCTATTAATCTACAATTACTCAAAAGATGAGAAGTCCAGGGAAGAATTTCTGGCACTCGCAAAAGAGTTATCAAAGAACATCGATATCCCTTTTATTATCGGTTGTCATGTAGATCGGCTTGAAGACATCAAGAAAGCAATTTATACCGGTGCTGACGCAATCCAAACAAAATACGCACAATTATCCAATAAAGGTCTTCTGAAAGAAGCAACAGACCGCTTCGGTTCGGATAAAATCATAGTGGAAGTGGACATGATCGATTGTTTGGATTCGGAGGGAGAGGATTTATGTCATACCTTAGCTGAATATAAGGTCGGAAAAGTGTTATTAAAGCATGTAGCTTTGTCCGCAAATGCTAAAGTAAGGATTGAAGCTTCGCCTATTCCGGTTATTATCCGTGATAGCTTAATCCGAAATGATATCAGCAGTCTGTTAAGCCTGCGTAATGTGGTTGGAGTTTCAACGAATTTCTTTGAAAATAAGGATATCATGAAAGCAAAGCTTGCTTTGAAGGCAGAAGGCGTGGAGGTGAATTCCTTCGAAAGTAAGCTGGATTTTTCTGAATTCAAGCTTGATGCGAATGGTCTCATTCCCGTAGTAGTTCAGGATTACCATTCTGATGAGGTATTAATGCTTGCTTATATGAATGAGGAAGCTTATAATAAGACTGTTGTGTCCGGACGTATGACCTATTATTCCAGAAGCCGTGAGGAACTATGGCTTAAGGGAGAGACCTCAGGACATTATCAATTTGTGAAGGAGCTATCGCTTGACTGTGATAAGGATACAATCCTAGCCAAGGTTCTTCAAGTAGGTGCTGCCTGCCACACAGGTAACAAGAGCTGTTTCTTCACAGAATTAGTGAAGAAGGAGTATAAGGAGATTGATCCCTTCCATGTATTCAAGGATGTCTATGAGGTAATCCTTGACCGTAGAAGAAATCCGAAGGAAGGTTCCTATACCAATTATCTATTTGATAAAGGGATTGATAAGATTCTTAAGAAGTGCGGTGAGGAAGCCGCGGAGATTATCATAGCTGCCAAGAACCCAGGTGCAGAAGAGCTTCGCTATGAAATTGCGGATTATCTGTATCACCTGATGGTATTAATGGCGGAATGTAATCTGGACTGGGAGGACATCACTACTGAGTTGGCTCACAGAAAATAGTGTGAAAATAGAATTCATATAATATAGGAGGCAATTAACGTGCAAGCATATGGAGTAAATGATCTTAGAAGAATGTTCTTAGAATTTTTTGAAAGCAAGGGACATCTGGTGATGAATAGTTCATCCCTTGTTCCTCATAATGATAATAGTTTATTATTGATTAATTCCGGTATGGCTCCTTTAAAGCCATATTTTACCGGACAGGAGAAACCACCGAGAAACCGTGTGGCTACCTGCCAGAAGTGTATTCGTACCGGCGATATTGAGAATGTAGGTAAAACAGCAAGACATGGTACTTTCTTCGAGATGCTAGGTAATTTCTCCTTTGGTGATTACTTCAAACACGAAGCAATTGCATGGTCTTGGGAATTCATGACCGAAGTTGTTGGTTTAGAGAAGGACCGTCTGTATCCATCTGTCTATGAGAAGGACGACGAAGCCTTTGAGATCTGGGAGAAAGAGATTGGCATTGCACCGGAGAATATCTTCCGTTTTGGTAAGAAGGATAACTTCTGGGAGCATGGTGCTGGTCCTTGTGGTCCTTGTTCAGAGATCTATTATGACCGTGGTGCAAAATATGGTTGTGGGGATCCCAATTGTACTGTTGGCTGTGAATGTGACCGTTATATTGAAGTATGGAACAATGTATTCACCCAGTTCAATGGTGATGGCAATGGCAATTATACAGAGCTTGAGAATAAGAATATCGATACCGGTATGGGTCTCGAGAGACTTGCGGCTGTTGTTCAGGATGTAACCTCCATCTTCGACATAGATACCATGAAAGCAATCCGTGATAAGGTGTGCGAGCTTGCTCACACTGAGTATCAAGTGGATGCGAAAAAAGATGTATCCATCCGTAAGATAACCGATCATATTCGTTCTACCACTTTTATGGCATCGGATGGAGTAATTCCTTCCAATGAAGGCAGAGGCTATGTATTCCGTAGATTATTACGTGGAGCTGCACGTCATGGAAGACTACTCGGTATCAAAGGTAACTTTATGGCAGAGCTTTCTAAGGTTGTGATAGCCGGTCATAAAGATGGTTATCCGGAATTAGAAGAGAAGAAGGAATATATCCTGAAGCTCTTATCCATTGAAGAAGATAAATTTAATAATACCATTGATCAGGGACTTAGTATTCTTGCTGATATGGAGAAGGAATTAGAGAAGAGTAATAAAAAAGTATTAGCAGGTGAAGATGTATTCAAGTTATATGATACCTATGGTTTCCCCATTGACTTAACCAAAGAAATCCTGGAAGAAAAGGGCTTTGAGGTTGACGAAAAGGGCTTCAAGGAATCAATGGAGGTTCAAAGAGTAACCGCTAGAAGTGCACGTGGAACAACCAATTACATGGGTGCAGAAGAGACCGTGTACCAACAGATTGATGCTAACATTACCAGCGTATTTGTTGGTTATGAGAAGCTTACTCATAATTCAGAAATTACAATATTAACAACAGATACAGAAATTACCAATGAGTTAGTTGCCGGACAGAAGGGAACAATTTTAGTTAAAGAGACTCCTTTCTATGCAACCAGCGGTGGACAGTCAGCGGACAGCGGTATCATCAGTACCAAGGATGCTGAATTTGAAGTTGAGGATACCATTAAGCTTCAGGGTGGTAAGATCGGACATGTCGGAACTGTTACAAAAGGTATCTTTAAGAAGAACGATACCGTGACCTTGCAAGTGAATACAGCACTAAGAGCTGCAACCGCTAAGAACCACAGTGCAACCCACTTATTACAGAAGGCTCTTCGTACCGTACTCGGTACCCATGTAGAACAGGCTGGTTCTATGGTAAGTGAGGACCGATTACGTTTTGATTTTACTCATTTTTCAGCTCTATCAAGCGAAGAAATTATTAAAGTAGAAACTTTAGTAAATGAACAGATAACAAACAGTCTTCCGGTTAATACTAAGGTTATGAATATCGAGGATGCGAAAAAGCAAGGTGCTATGGCACTATTTGGCGAGAAGTATTCCAGCGATGTTCGTGTAGTATCCATGGGTGAATACAGCAAGGAACTTTGCGGTGGTACTCATGTTACTAATACCGGTGTAATTACCGTATTTAAGATCTTAACGGAGACAGGTATTGCAGCAGGAGTCAGAAGAATTGAAGCATTAACCGGTAACGGTGTATTTGATTATTACAAAGAACTGGAGAACGAACTGTATGGTGCGGCAAAAGCAGCTAAGACAGAACCGAACCAGTTAACCAATAAAATCGAGAATTATCTCGAAGAAATTAAGGCACTAAAATCGGAAAATGAAAAACTAAAGAGTAAGCTCGCTAATAACTCCTTGGGCGATGTTATGAACCAGGTTATAGAGGTGAAGGGAGTAAAGCTCCTAGCAGTAAAGCTGGTTGATGTTGATATGAATGAGCTTCGTAACCTTGGTGATCAGTTAAAGGAGAAGTTAGGAGAAGGCGTTATCCTTCTGGCTTCTGCAATGGCACCGGATAAGGTGAACCTTCTTGCAATGGCTACGGATGGTGCTATGGCGAAGGGTGCTCACGCGGGTAACATGATCAAAGATCTTGCCGCACTTGTTGGCGGCGGTGGCGGTGGAAGACCGAACATGGCTCAGGCAGGCGGTAAGAACGCAGCCGGTATTGATAAGGTGATTACTAATGCGCAGGATGTATTGGGTAACCAGATAAAATAATATATTGTCATGGATCTACATGCTTACCATTTATTATTGTACGAATCCTAGGATCAATTTAAAAAAAGCAGGGTATCATAATAGAAAAGTACAAAATATATGGAAACAGCATATTAATACAAAAATAGGTTGACGAAATTGAAAAATATGCTATAATCATTTTAGTGCTATTCAAAAAATACCCAAACAGTTGTTTACGC
>JAQZBA010000319.1 GCA_029239365.1 Herbinix sp.
CTTCTAATCTGCGATAAGTAAGGAACATTATCACAAAGGATCCTACAAGGAGTTTTGATTCGATATGAATACATTAATTATAAAAGTAGATGAGCTAATGCTAAAACCACAGGATCTGATGGTGGCTGCTAAGATCCTTCGGGAAGGTGGTTTGGTGGCCTTTCCGACAGAGACCGTATATGGTCTTGGTGCCAATGCACTAGACACCTTGGCAGCGCGAAAGATATATGAAGCAAAGGGGCGTCCTTCGGATAATCCTCTCATTGTGCACATCTCAGAGATATCTGACCTGGAAGTCCTTGCGAGGGAGATACCGGAGAAAGCGTATCAATTAGCCAACGTCTTCTGGCCTGGGCCATTAACTATAATCTTAAAGAAAAAGGATTGCGTTCCGAATGGAACGACAGGGGGGCTGGATACAGTAGCGATCCGCTTACCGGCTAATCCGATCGCCAGAAATTTGATTGCCGAATCCGGGGTCTATGTTGCTGCACCCAGTGCAAACATCTCCGGTAAGCCAAGTCCAACCAAAGCAGAACATGTCATTAAGGATATGAATGGTAAGATTGATATGATTATTGATGGTGGTATGGCAACCTTGGGGTTGGAATCCACGATTATTGACCTTTCCGGAAGTACACCTGTGATATTGCGACCGGGATGTATCACGAAGGTCATGTTAGAGAACGTCATCGGAAAGGTAGAGGTTGACCCGGTAATATTGAGTAAGAATCCGGATCCTCAGGCTGTTCCGAAGGCTCCGGGCATGAAATATCGCCATTATGCTCCGGAAGGAAAACTTACGATCTATGAAGGCGATACGACTTTGGTAATCGATGCAATCAATCAAAAGGCGAAAGAAAAGCAGGATAGCGGTAAATGTGTGGGCGTTATCGCTACTGACGAAACTAGTGACTTATACCGATTTGGAATTGTAAAGACCATAGGCTCTAGGAAGGATGAAGCTTCTATTGCGGCCGGACTTTATGCAATCCTACGGGAATTCGACGAATTGCATACCGAATATATCTATACTGAAAGCTTTGCGGATCATAGTCTGGGACATGCGATTATGAACCGGCTCTTAAAAGCAGCAGGTTATCGAATTGTGAAAGTAGTGTAAGCTGCCACGAATTGGCAGCATAATGGAGGTCTATATGGGGAAATATCAGAAACTTATTTTTGTTTGTACCGGAAATACCTGCAGAAGTCCAATGGCGGAAGCAATCTATAAAAACCTGGAAAAAGTAAGTGATATGAAGGTGGTATCGCGTGGGCTGGTCGTATTATTCTCTGAGCCGATTAATCCAAAGGCAGAGATTATACTTCAAAAACATAATCTAGAATCAGCACATCATGTTGCTAAGGGTTTGAAAGTGTCCGATATCGAGGATAATACCATCATTCTTACTATGACCGCGAATCAGAAGAAGAAGGTTCAGGAATTATATCCTGAGGTGAAGGATGTATATACAATCAAGGAATTTGCAGGTGAGATGGGAGATGTAGTTGATCCTTATGGCGGTACGTTGATGGAGTATGAAGAATGCTACATTGAATTGGGTCGTTTAGTCAAAAAGACAGTATATAAACTAAATGATTTAAACTAGAATGGAGGATTTGGTCATGATTGCACTTGGAAATGATCATACCGGATATACCATGAAGAAGGCCATCATGGAATATTTGGATCAAAGAGGAATTGAGTATAAGGATTTTGGTAGCGGTGAGGTGACCTCCAGCAACTATCCTGATTATGCTAAGGCAGTTGGAAGAGCGATTCAGAAGAAGGAATGCGATCTGGGTATCTTAATCTGCGGTACAGGGATTGGGATCTCGATTACTGCAAACAAGATGAAGGGGATTCGTGCGGCACTTTGCCACGACTGCTTTAGTGCGGAAGCGACCAGACTTCATAATGATGCGAATGTACTCGCTATGGGTGCAAGAGTGATTGGTGTTGGACATGCCCTAAAAATCGTTGATACCTTTTTGAATACAGAGTTTTCTAATGATGAGAGACATATAAAGAGAATTAATATGATGGAAGAGGAATAATTATAACCTTTCTGCTTGATGGATGGGTTCCTGCAGGGTGTTAAATTGACCGGCATAGATAATCTGAAGTAAGGAATTGGCGGTGCGAAGTGCGTAATTAACTTCGTCCTGGGTAATTAATTTTTGCTCAAGGGCATCGGCAAGTTCATTCAAATCCATGATACGAATACCGCCGTCTTCATAGAGGATGAGATCAATTAACAGATCCTCGATGATGACGGTGTTTTTTTCTGCATCCAGTTTGGCTTGTATGATATCGCAGTACCAATAAACGATCTGATCCTGTTTATTATATACCTTGCTAACCTTATAACCTTTATCTAGATAGAAGGCAGATATTCCTCTGGCAATATCCTTACGTGGATGTAAGGCGTTCCATTTTGTAATAATCAGATCCGGATTCATGACCAGAATTGTATCATCCTTTAGATGGATTAACTCGTCAGGAATAAATCGTCTTCGATATAACATAGGTGTAACCATGCCAGTTCTCCTTCCTAGGATAAAGCTCGTTCGAATTTTTACCAATTATAACATGAAATTCAGATAAGGTACAGTTAATTCGCATAAACCTTTGATATTAGGGAAAACTTTAGGTGGAATATTAGGACTGCCTAAAATTGGAGGTTGATTTAGTGAAAGGTATCGATTGGAACAAGATAGCAGAGTCTTTCAAGAATACAATATCCTTACGTCGTACAAAAGTAACTTTATATATGGCAACGGTATTGTGGGTTGCGGTAGCAACCCAGATGATTGTAAATCGTGTATTTCAAGAGGATGTAGGAATCACGGAGGCATTTGTAAAAACCAATACCGAGGAAATGCAAAGTAGTATCGAAATTGCAGCTGAATACAGGACTGGGGAACTTAGTGCGGAGGATAAGAAGACGCTGATCTGTGATCTGGCGGCAAAGATAGGATTAACAATAGATAAAGAGATATCGATTTGGGAAGAAAATGGACGAAGCGAGTACTATTTTTATAAACGAGCGAAAAGGGCTGCCTCTGAAATAAAGGTGATTAGTGTGGAACAGGAAGAGGATGATACAGTTGTAATGAAGCACTTTATCATTGTCCGAATGTCTATTCAAGAGGGTATTGCAGGCATCGATAAATATAAAAATATCCTGGAAGGTACCTTTAATAAATTGGAAGTAAAAGATATGCAGATTACTCTCAAATATGAAGGTAATCAGGAAGGTGATCTGACCACAATACAAAAGCGAGAGGTGGCACAGCTGCTGGTAGATGAACTTCAGGGTGAAATTGCTTTGGAATATGACGAAGGTGATATGTACACGGTTTATGCTTATACCGGATTATTGAAGGAATATGTAACCACCTTAGATAATAAAATTAATATTCAGATTGCGATATCCTATAATGAAGTGACCAATAAAACCAGAATAACTCTTGCTACTCCGATATTAAGTGATAGCTGGTAATAGTGTGAATTAAAAAGCAAATTCACACAGGAAGAATTACAAAGTTTACAATGTGAATTTAATTCACACCACATAGTTTGTGCCTGTGATACTAAAGTGTAAAGAACAATTAATAATCATCAGAAAGAGTGGGCTGCGTACTGAGATTAGTAGCAGCCCCTTCCTTTATTAAACATTATTTAAAGTATGCGCCTTTAATACCAACGTTTTCTTCCGCGATGGCGTCTTCTTCGGTTGAATATTTCAGATAAGAAGAGGAGGGATACAATGTCACGAAGATAGTTTGTGTTTCTTCTGGGTGGATAGAAATAAAGACTATTGATCTCGACCTGCGGCTCATCTTCGATTTGTTTAATCCGGTCATAGACACGGTCTATCAGTTTATCAAGAGATTCCTTGTCAGGATATTCATCAAACATCATACTTCCATCATATTCAATCTTATCACATTCGTTATCGATTTCCTTCTGGATTGCCTTCGCTGTCTTTGGATATAACTGCTTCATATATTCTAAGTCATGATCTAGATCAGCGCTATTATCATAACCATAGAGAGGGAACATAGGAATGCCCATTGGCACATTATAGGGATTTGTATTCGGGAGGTACATATTTGGTATGCCCTGATAGGGAGGATAACTCATATAGGGCATATTACCGCCTTGCATCATCGGGTTATAATAAGGCATTTCTTGAGGGTTATTTAATGTCGGCGAAGGTGTATTAACCGGTGACATATTAGAAGGCATCTGTGGCATTGCTTGGTGATTGCCAGGAGTTGTCATGCTCTGTGGATTCATCGGAACAGTGCCGGTTCCCATGCCAGGAGCAGGAGATCCATTCATACCCGGTCTCATAGGAGAAGTGCCGGTTCCCATGCCAGGGGTAGGAGTTGCACCCATGCCCGGCATCATTGGAGCAGTGCCGGTTCCCATGCCAGGGGTAGGAGTCGCACCCATGCCAGGTCTCATAGGAGCAGTGCCGGTTCCGGTGCCAGGGGTAGGAGTTGCACCCATACCCGGCATCATTGGAGCAGTGCCGGTTCCGGTGCCAGGGATAGGAGTTACACCCATGCCCGGCATCATTGGAGCAGTGCCGGTTCCG
>JAQZBA010000320.1 GCA_029239365.1 Herbinix sp.
TATGAATATACCAATTAGTAGATTACACCTTCATAATCGTCCGAATAGGATTTGTCCGTATAAAAAAGCAGCACGTCCCCTGCCTTAAATGTAAATTTCACTCCCTTATTATCTGTCTTCTGTATCACTGCTCCTTCTGTAATCCACATGGAGCAATTACCATTGTTCATATAATTATCTCCGTTACTATAAGAGAGATGCTCTTTCCCACTCTTGTCGATTGTCACTATGTTAAAGTTAACAATGATGTAACCCTCATTGAGCCAGAAATCCTCTGCATAATCAATACCATACTTTCTGAGATATCCATATACATCGTAACCCGCATCCACAACATGTACATCGGTAGGTAGTTTATAGGTACCATACCATCGTTGGCTATATTTCGAGATCTCGGTTTTTGTTAATCCGGTGTATTCTTCTACCTTATCAAAGGACGGAAGGGCTGCTATCTCGCTTGCATATTCGGTACCTACCAGGGTACGAAATTCCCTCAAAATTCGGAAGGTAGAATAGGCATACATTACACTGATTTGATTCATTATATTGGAATAGCTCATTTTCTGAACCTTAGCAGTGTTCCTAATCTCTGCCTCCGGGATTCGACTGTAGAGATTCCCTGTCATGCCGGATTTAAGATTCACCAGATCAATGCCGGCACCCACTTTCACCAGGTTATACTGTTTACGGTTGATTTCTTCATTATAATATAGGTCCACCTGCTTTCTGTTCTTTCCATTGGCATCCACATAGAAGAAGGTCGGAGTAACTTTGATGCAGCTTGCTCCGCCATACATCTCCCCTATCGTATCCAACATGAAGCGAACTGCATACCCAGTCTTAATTACTCCCAGGTTATTATACTTCGGATGGCTACCGTTAATCAGTGGCAATGTGAAGCGGCTAAGAAGTCCCGTATCTACTCCATAGTGGTCTTTTGAACCTACGGAGTAATGATAGGAGTATTTATCATTGAAACCTGTCTTAGTAGTCCCATCCACGGCTCCTTCAAAGAACTTGAATTTCATTGTTTCACCCATTCGGAACACATTCTCCCACTTAGGGTAATCGTAAAGGTCATATAGCTTTAAGCCATAGATTCTGCCGGAAATCTCAAAGTTTACGGTGGATGTGGCAACATAATTATTACTATCTGCATTTTTCGTTACTTCTGTTTGATTTAGTCTATCTGCTACATTAACTGCGATTGATCTAAAATCGGCTGTATAAACCCCCTCCTGCACCCACATTGGAACATAGAAACGGAAGGTATCTCTTCCAATCACAATCCAGGTACCAGCCTTAATATATTTATCATTGCTTTTGTTCTTATCGCTGTAGGTATCCAGATAGACATCAAAGGGCAGCTTCACTTCATTCCTTACTATCCCATCTTTGCGGGCTATGTAGGAGATAAAACTTGGCTCGATAAAGGACCGTGAAAAATCCCTCGATAAATATCCAAGCCGGTTACCGTGCTTGAGCGTATTCGATATCGATACATCGAAATCATTCAATGTATTGTCCGGATCAAGTACAATCTGTACAACTTCCTCCGATGGATTAATCAGCTGCGACCATTTCTTATTGTCTGCTGTAATGACCGGAACACAGATCACAGGAGTATGGATTGTTACATCATTGACACCTACATTGTAGGATTTACTTATATGAGAAGCATTCACACTACTTGGGTGGAGTGAATAGGTAACACTGCCGGTAGATGGATACACCCCGTTATTCTTTTCTGCTTCAATTACCTTTTTATCCGCATATAATGCTTTGTCATGAAGGGTAATTGAGGTATGAACCAACGATGCTACATTTGGTGAAGGAGCAATCTTAGCAGTAATCGTATCAGAAAGTACCACACTGCTGCCGAATTTAATATAATCATTCTTAACCTGTGCTTGTTCTGTCATTGTTTGGGCATAGTAGGTCAAGTCTTCATATTGCACTATCGGTCGATCACTCGTTGTTGAGGAAATAACATTAGGATAATTAAGAATTATACCAGAGGAAACCTGAGATGGTGCTAAGACATGGCTATTAATATCATTACTATGCCAAGTAGAAAGTGATGGAACATTAAGATAAGCATTGTTAGTAATAAGATTCACTAATCCATCCGGAAGTGAATAGTTATAAACACGTGCATTGTTTACATTGTAATATTCCAGATTGGATATTTCCCAATAGGAGTAGACTCTCTCAACCTTAATTATCTGCGTATCTTTTACTACCTCTGTTATTTTCTTTGGTCCTCCATTCTTCGGAGGTGTGGCAGTAAAGTACTCCAAGGTATAATTCATCGTAACCGGCACATAAAATGCTCTTTTCCCGGTCTTATTGACTAAGGTATAACCCAAGAGATAATCTTTAGTTTTAACAAAGACGTATTGACTCTCCGTAGTAGAAATACCTTTCTCAGAGGTAAAGTAAGGCGAACCGTAATTATCACCATTTATCACTCCATAAGGTGCAGGAACATCCAAAGGTAGTGATTTCGGGGCCGAAGGAGTCGGTGGAACAATCGGTGGAATTGTAGGTCGCGGAGTTGTCGTGGGCCGTGGGGTTGGAGTCGGAGTTGGTGTTCCGGGTGGTGGCGGTGATGGTGTTCCGGAGGGTGGCGGAATATCACTCTTTCTGTAGATCAAATAGATATCCATACCTCCTAGGTCTACATTAGCATAACCACTTCTTATCCTATCTACACCCCACCCTTCATCAATGGAGCGCGAATCTGTAATCGTATTACTACCTTTTTTCTCGATTTTATACCCGATAAGATCATAAGGCTTATTATTTTTGTCTTTCTTTCTTATATCTTCATCGTTCCAGTATACCTTGTTTCCAGGAAGTACCTCTTCTAGCTCTTTTGAACCTAGAGAAATATTATCCTCGGTCAAATAATACATGGTATTCTTCTGTAGTGCAGGCTTAAATTCAATTGTCATATTGAAGTATTTATAGAAATCTCTCAGAGTATCTGTACCCCAATATTCCGCTTCCATGATGTCCGTCCAATTCCTTAGCCCGCCATCCTTACCAGCTCTAAGCACTTTATCATCACCCACGTACTGATAGGTACGAAAAATCATATGTAGACGGATTATAGTATTGGCTGTGATATTTTCAAAAGTTGTTTCTAATTCATTCTCTATCCGTTTAGCTTCAATGGTATAGGGTGTCATTGTAACATTTCCTGTTACGACATCATCACCCTTTTCATTCCCTTTAAATAAAATCGTACCATACCCATTATCATATGCATCACTGACCGTTCCTGGTCCAGTTTCTCCCTTTGATGAAGCTCCAACAGGATTAACTTCATCCGCGGTAATGGTAAACCCGATGGTCTCCCATCGAATGTTAGTTGAGGCTGTATGGGAATATGCCCAGAGTTTAATAATTCCATCCTTCATTATTAGTTTTAAAGATGTTTCTCCATCCGAATCATATACGAAATGTTGTGATTCAGAATCATTTATCACCTCTGCCATTACTTTAGCAGAAAATTTCTCACTTATTATAATGCATAAAACCAATAGAATTGATATTATTGATTTTGCTATTTGCCTCGTCAATCAATATCCTCCTATTCTACTGGAACATTGAAATCATCAACAAACCAAGAGGTGAAAGAAATCGCAAAATCCGATCCATCACCAGAGGAACCATTGTTAGTATCAAATCTGATATCAAAGATCCCTTCTATCCATTTCCCATTTTTCAAGTTATTTAAAGATGGATACTGTGTATAGATAAGTTTACTTTGCTTTACACTTATATCTTGTGCCGTAATCCGATAGCGAACATAAGCTCTTATGCAATAATCACTATCATCTTCATAAAAAGATGACGGTTCTACTGCAATAATTGAACTTTCAACAACTACTTTATTTTCTTTCATATTTCCGATGTAAAATGTTCTCATATGTTTCGAATAGTCTACATTACTCTTTGCATACAATGAACCTAGTCCATTAATCCATTTATCATCTACTGTCCTGTAGTCCACATTAAAGACATATTGTAGATACTCTTCCGCCATAGCAGACCATTCATAAAGATGCTTGTCCATTTCCTCGATTAGCGGCCATTCATCATACCAATTCTTAAAGTTCTCTGTCTTCATTTCAACAGGATATGCATAAGAGTCCGGGTCCCTTCTAGTCTTCCAATTCTCTGTAATCATAAATTCAAATTTCTTCTCATAGAACTTGTTCGGATAGCATTCCAGAATATATTCGTAGCTGCTTGCATTCTTCGGTAGATTAGTGGTTCGAATTAATTTTCCATCTGGGCTTAACTTTGCTCTCAATGACTGATCGTTACTCATCTTAATACAGGATAATGCACCTGTTTTTGTAACTCTATTTGTTAATTTCAAATTGCGATTTTGAATAGACCAACCATTAAAACTCCCCCTTAAGAAGCCCTTAATAAAGCCTTTCGCTATTTCTTCTTTCTTTGTATCTGTAGCTTTCTTGATATCTGAGATACGTTTTTCAACAACCACAGCGATTAACTTTTCATCAATACTAGGCTTGTTAACAAAATCATCTGCTCTGCTTAAAAGCACGAGCATATCACCACGGGTCAG
>JAQZBA010000014.1 GCA_029239365.1 Herbinix sp.
TCGACTAAAGTAGTCTTGCCACAGCCACCGTGGCCTAACAAAACAACATTGCGAATCTTTTCCGAAGTGTAAACATTCATTCTGATTTCCTCCAATACGTTTTTAGTAAGTAGTAGGGTCAATCACACTTTGCTAAAAAGTGCAAAATGTTCGCTATCACAATTCAATTCCGGTGATTTCCTTAGTAGCGAAATATGCTAAGTTATTCAGTTGAGCGAGATGGGATTGATCTGTGACACCCATAGATACCTCTTAGTATATTTTACTAGACAAGCTGGACTTTTACAATAGTTATATGTAAATATCAACAAACTTCTTTCTTTTACACGTTGAACCGTAACGCTTTAAAGCATTGTAGTATTGACACCACAAAAAATACAGAGTATAATGGCAAAACAGAAAGCCCGAAAGTATATATTGTGTCTTAAAAACCCATGTAACGTCATAGTTCGAGTTAGCATTACCCCGTACTTCTCGAGATTTTTCTACCTTCGTCGCAACAGCACTGCCTATTGTATGAACAGGCAGCTGCTGACCATGCATCGCAATGCGATGCGTTGTGCATATTTAGGTAGAAAAACTCTCGAAGCAGGGATAACACCACCTCGAACTATGTTGAAGTCCTTGGCTTAGGCGTTATAATATATACTTTCAGGCTGAAGAAAAGGGGACGAAGTAGCTTTCAATAAGGAGATGGAATCAGATTGTTGTATACTAGAGTCCTTGGTTTTAGAATTATAATATTTACTTTTAGGCTGAAGAAAAGGGGACGAAGTAGCTTTCAATGGAGATATGGAATTAGATTGTAGTATATTAAAGTCCTTGGCTTAAGTTATATAATATATTCTTGTAGGTTGAGGAAGTAAGGGACGATATTAGCTTGTACAAGAGTATGGCGTTTCCTTATATTATGTTCACGTCCTTGGTTATTAGTAAATTATATATACTTGCAAGCTGAGAAAGTAAGGACGAGAATACTTTTTACAGGAATATGTGGTTACTAGTGTTATGTTGAATTACATGAATTAAGCATATAATAGATACCTGCAGATACAGTAAGAGGGTTATATATTATGAGGTCAGATTATTATTACCTCAATTTATGTTGAATTCATTGGATTTAACATGTAATATGAATATGTGTAACATGGATAAAGGTTATCATTAATGTGTGCAATACTATGGTCCAAATATGCAGGATTATACTTGTATGGCTTGGAAGTATAGAAGAAATAATAAAATGTGTTAGATAGAAAGGAAGTTTGAATTATTATGATTATTGTAATGAAGCCTCAGGCTAGAAAAGAATCTATAGAGAGAATTAAGAATTTGATTGAGTCTAAGGGATTGGATGCCCATATCTCAGCCGGTAAAGAAGTTACCATCATCGGTGTTGTCGGAGATAAATCAAAGTTAAGTGATCAGAATCTTGAAATCTATGATGATGTTGATAAAATTGTTGCAGTTACCGAGAGCTACAAGCTGGCGAACCGCAAGTTCCATCCCGAACCTACCAAGGTTAAGGTAGGTAATGTAGTTATTGGCGGAAATGAACTCGTGATTATGTCCGGCCCCTGTGCTGTTGAAAGCCAGGAGCAGTTAATGCAGACAGCCATTGCGATTAAAAAGGCTGGTGCCCAAATATTACGTGGTGGTGCATACAAGCCTCGAACCTCTCCTTATGCATTCCAGGGACTTGAAGAAGAAGGATTGAAATACATGAAGGAAGCGAGAGAAGCAACCGGTCTTCCTGTCATCTGCGAGGTTACCAGCCTGAATGCAATTGAAGCTGCTGTGAAATATGTTGATATGCTCCAGATCGGTGCAAGAAATATGCAGAACTTCTATCTTCTAAAAGAAGCCGGCAAGTCCGGACTTCCGGTCTTATTGAAGAGGGGACTTGCAGCGACAATTGACGAATGGTTGAATGCTTCTGAATATATTATCGCGGAAGGCAATCCCAATGTTGTTCTCTGCGAACGCGGTATCCGTACCTTTGAGACTGCTACTCGTAACACTCTTGATATCAGTGCTGTACCTGTAATCAAGGAGAAGAGTCATCTTCCTATTATTGTGGATCCTAGTCATGCTACCGGTGTAAGAGCTTATGTTAAGCCCCTTGCAATGAGTGCTGTTGCTGTTGGAGCAGATGGACTTATGATTGAGACTCATCCGAACCCGTCCTGTGCATTATCCGACGGCCCTCAATCACTTACCTTTGAACAGTTCGAAGAACTTACGAATGACTTAAGACCATTGGCAGCTCTTATGGGTAAGAAATTCTAATATAAATTTTGCTCATTTTACCTGTTACCGTATAGAAAGAAAATGAATTGGTTAACCAATTCATTTGTCATAAATAGAAATCTTACTGATACTCATTCTAGGATTGCCAATGCGGAAGAAGCATTCTATTATGATAACAGTAAGATTTTGTAATACATCAACCTATATTTTGAAAAATGTCTATGCAAATGAACGATTGAAATATAACAATTTAGGAGGCCTTCATGAACGATTTTGAGAGTGATTTTAAGCGCAACTTTAGAATTGGATTTATTGGTTTTGGATTGATTGGCGGCTCCATCGCTCGAGCACTTAAGAAGATTAATCCTGATTATCATCTTATTGCTTATGACTATCATAAGAATAAGACCAGTACCGATTTACAGGCAGCACTTAATGATCAGGTCCTGAATCAGGTTACAACCTCACTGACAGAAGGCTTTCCCGACTGCAATCTGGTATTTTTATGCGCACCGGTATTATCTAACATAGAATATCTGAAGCAGCTAAAACCTTTACTAAATCCTGATTGCATCCTGACGGATGTTGGTAGTGTTAAGATGAATATTCATGAAACAGTGATGGAACTTGAGCTTGAAGCACAATTCGTAGGTGGACATCCCATGACGGGATCAGAGAAGACCGGGTATATCAACTCCTATGCTCTTCTACTTGAAAATGCTTATTATATCCTTACTCCTACTTCAAAAACTCCTGATTACATGACACAGACCCTCTATCAATTAGTTAAGAAAATGGGATCCTTACCGATCCTATTAGAGGCTGAAGAGCATGACAAAATCACAGCTGCCATCAGTCATGTTCCTCACATCATAGCTGCTCAATTAGTGAATCTGGTTAAGGATTCCGATGATGAAGCCGAGAAGATGAGAGCACTGGCTGCCGGAGGTTTTAAGGATATCACCAGAATCGCTTCCTCCTCTCCTATCATGTGGCAGAATATTTGCTTGACCAATCGGAAAGAGATTAAGGAATGCCTAGATCGTTACATAGCATCCCTCCAGATTGCATCCGAGGCGCTCTTGCAAAATGATGGTGATTTTCTATACCAAATGTTTGATACTGCAGGTGAATATCGAAGTGCAATACCGAACAAATCAATTGGTCTCATGAAGAAGCTTTTTGAGGTTTATCTGGATATTGTGGATGAAGCCGGTGCAATTGCTACCATCGCTACTCTTCTTGCCAGCAATCAGATAAGCATCAAGAATATTGGCGTCATCCATAATCGAGAATTTGAAGAAGGCGTACTCAAGATTGAATTCTATGAGGAAGTTGCGGAGCAGAAAGCAATTACTTTGTTGGGTAGATATAATTACCGTATCTATGAGAGAAATTAGCTTCAAAGGATAGATGAGAATCAAGACTTACTTCTTTTATTCAAGATACAAAAAAGCGTAGTGAGGATGTGGCAAGCTTGCTTGCTGACATGCGATCGGAGCTGAAGATCATGAATAAGCTTTTTATTCATGATATAATAAAGTAAATAAACGTAGATTAAGGAGTCAAGCTATGAATGTTCAGAAACGAGGACCACTAAAGGGTGTCATTAAAGTTCCCGGAGACAAATCCATCTCTCATCGTTCAGTCATGTTTGGTGCCTTGGCGCAAGGCACAACTGAAGTAACTAATTTTCTTCAGGGTGCTGACTGCCTCTCCACCATACGCTGTTTCAAGCAACTCGGAATTGAGATTGAGAATAATCAAGCTTCTGATCATGTTATCGTTCGTGGTAAAGGCTTGCACGGTTTAAGTAAACCAACCGATATCTTGGATGTAGGTAACAGTGGGACGACCATGCGTCTAATCTCCGGTATCTTATGCGGACAACGCTTTGAATCCTCCTTAATCGGCGATGAGTCAATACAACGTAGGCCGATGGGTCGAATTATGACTCCATTATCCATGATGGGTGCTGACATAAAAAGTCTAAGGGATAATGGCTGCGCTCCTCTAGCTATTAACTCTACTCTGGATCGAAAATCTACCTTAAGTGGAATTCATTATAATTCTCCTGTCGCCTCAGCACAAATAAAATCCTGTGTACTGCTCGCCGGACTCTATGCTGAAGGAGAAACCTCAGTAACAGAGCCTTCTCTATCCAGGAACCATACAGAACTGATGCTCTCCACCTTTGGTGCGACAATCACAAGCACAGGCAATACCGCGACTATTCTGCCCAACCCGAATCTACTCGGACAGAAACTCAATGTTCCCGGTGATATCTCTTCCGCAGCCTATTTTATTGCTGCCGGATTATTAGTTCCGGGTTCAGAGATTGTAATAAAGAATGTGGGAATCAATCCGACCAGAGATGGAATTCTACAGGTATGCAAGCAGATGGGTGCCGATATAACCCTTGAGAATATAATTGACAATGGTGGCGAACCTGTCGCAGACCTAGTGGTTCGTTCCAGTGAACTTACCGCTACTCAAGTTGGAGGCGAACTCATTCCGACTCTGATTGATGAGATTCCGATGATTGCTGTATTAGCATGCTTTGCGAAAGGTCGGACGGTAATTAAGGATGCTGCTGAGCTTAAGGTTAAGGAATCCAACCGCATCGATGTCATGGTCGATAATCTGACCCGTATGGGCGCCGATATTACTGCAACTCCTGACGGTATGATCATCAATGGTGGCAGACCTCTCCATGCGGCAACTATCGACAGCAAATCAGATCATCGTATTGCTATGTCCTTTGCAATTGCAGCTCTGCTGGCTGAGGGAGACACCACAATCCTTAAGGCGGAGTGTGTCGATATCTCCTATCCGAATTTCTATTCCGATCTGAAGAGCCTAGCCAAGTAGTCTGGTGAGCCCGTTTAATAGCTCTGAACAATTGATACGGAAGATTGTTGCAAGACGGACCTGATAGAGATTACTTAGTGCCTGTCCTGATAGTAATCACTTAGTACTTGACTTAATAGAGATCAGTTTGATCTAATAGAAATAATTTGACAATTGGAAATTCTTATGGTAGCATAAGCAAAAATAGAGTAGAAAAGGCTATGAAAAGAACTAGTATGTATTTCCGAATTCTCAGAGAGAAGATGGTTGGTGCAAATCTTCAAGGAAGAAATATAGAACCCATCTTAGAGCCGTGAACCGAACCAAGAACCCGTAGGCTTCACCGGACATCCTCCGTTAGCAGGATAAAGTATCAGGCTGATAAAGCCTTGTACTATTAAGTGCAGAGATATCTCTGAATTTAGGTGGTAACACGGACCGTCGGTTCGCCCTAAGCTGTTGATCAGCTTAGGGCTTTTTTAGTTATTAATGAATGGAGGAACACAATATGAAATTAAGAAACTTAGTTGGAGACCGTTTTAAAGAAAGACCCGCTGATTGCGTCATAGACAGTCATGCTCTCATGGTTCGAGGCGGCTATATGAAATATATGGCGAATGGCATCTATTCCTCTTATCCGACTCTGAAGCGGATCACCAAGAAAATTGAGGAAATAATCCGTGAAGAGATGGATCTTGTCGATGGGCAGGAGGTATTATTTCCGGTAGTTCTTCCCGGAACGCTATGGGAAGAATCCGGAAGATACAACAGTGTTGGTGCTGAACTACTACGTTTTAAAGACAGGAATGGCAGCCCTTTGCTGTTAGGCATGACGCATGAAGAGGCTGCGGTACATCTGGTTCGCGAATATGCACAAAGCTATGCCAAATATCCCTTTATGATATATCAGATCCAGACAAAATTCCGGGATGAAGCCCGCCCTCGCGCCGGGTTAATCCGGGTGCGTGAATTCACGATGAAGGATGCTTATTCCTTTCATACCTCACAGGAAGACTTAGAGCAATATTATGCAAGATGTCATCAAGCTTACGAAAGTATCTTCACGAGAGCCGGTATTCCAGAAGTCATCTCTGTTGCATCTGATTCCGGAATGATGGGTGGTAGCATCTCCCATGAATTTATGCTGCTTACTCCCGTCGGTGAGGACTCTCTCGCCCTCTGCTCTGAATGTGATTATAAGTCAAATATAGAGGCCGCTGAAAATATTGTGGAAAATCATAATGGTCTTCCTCTAGAAGAATTAAAACTGGTAGCAACCCCGGATGCATCCTCCATTAGTGAAGTAGCCACCTTCTTACAGGTTCCCACTGAAAATACCTGTAAGGCAGTCATATATCAGAAGGATCAGACCGAGGAATATGTGGTTATCTTCCTTCGCGGTGATATGGAAGTCAGTGAAGCCAAGCTTACTAATTATCTGGGCGATAATATTCACCCTGCAATACTAGATGAGTCCGGTCCACTCATAGCTGGTTTTATCGGACCTTATCAATTAGGTACAGAGCAATGTATTATTCTCTATGATCAATCTCTTGCCGGTATCAATTCTCTTGTCTGCGGTGGTAATCAACAGGATTGCCATTATACCGGCTTTAACGTGCTTCGCGATGTTGGAGAAGTTAATTATATTGATCTCTCGAAGATACAGGAAGGTGGTATCTGCCCCCATTGTGGTAAGCCCTCGATCACCCTTTCCAGAGGTATTGAGGTGGGGAACATCTTCCAGCTTGGAACAAAATACTCCAAAGCAATGGAGATGCAGTATCTCGACAAAAATGGAGACTTACACTATCCCATCATGGGTTGCTATGGCATCGGTGTCGGCAGACTTGCAGCCTCTGTATGCGAAGCTCATCATGATGAATACGGCCCTATCTGGCCGATTACTATCGCTCCCTGGCAGGTTCACCTCTGCTGTCTTCGTATTGATGATCCTCAGACTAAGGAATATGCAGACCAATTATATGAGGCATTGCAGAGAGAACACATCGAAGTAATCTATGATGATCGGGATGTACGAGCTGGGGTTATGTTCTCGGATGCCGACTTACTAGGCGTACCCATCCGCGTGATCGTTAGTCCCAGAAACCTTCAGGAGAATTGTGTAGAGCTAGTGACCAGAGATAAGACTGTGAATAAAAAGGTTGACCAATCACAGATTATACCTACCACCAAAGAACTGATTAATACCATGCTTAAAGCAATCCGAGCTTAAGTAGTTAAGAGTATTCCATAGCTTATCTGTTATTCTTATTTTAAAAACAGCTTCGGCATAGTTAACTTCTATTTATTAATTATTTCAAATCTTTGTATCATTATTTTTGTTAACGGACAATATACCTGATAATGTTAATGCCGGCTTCTTAGTGAAGCCGGCATTTTATATTTCAGTATAAAAATCATAAGATTGATATGTTCTGAGATGATGTTGTTTCAGTATGATTCCAAACTCACAGCTCATACGCCGAGCAAGAAGATAAGAATTTCTCTGTCTATATGAGTTTATCTCTTACGTCTTCGTAGGATAATTGCTAAGGCTGCTCCTAACATAACAATCACGCCTCCGATACCGAGCAGAACATTCCTCAAACTATGATTCTCTGATCCCTTTGCCTTATCTGTAGCCAGTGAATTATTCGATACTTCCTTCACCTTATCTTCCTTCACCAGTACAAGTGCTGAGATAGGATCAATTGTTATACTTCCACCCTTAATTGTCTCTATAATCTCGGTACCTGCCTGACTTCCTCTAACATAGACATTCCAGCTTCCTTCCGGAATAGATACCGGAGTTGCTTTATTATTTGCATTGAATACAACACAGATTGACTTGGCACTCTCTCCGTTGGGAGAGTTATCGATGGTATAGCCTACCACGTTCACAGGCAATTCTTCTAGGAAGGTCAAGTTACTCTGTACTTCCTTGGTCGTTGTCATACGAAGGGCACTATGTTCCTTACGGAAGGCAATTAATCCTTTATAGTAGTGATAAACCTCACTATTTGCTTCCTTGGTATCCCATTTAATACTGTTCACCGAATCAGGTGATTGGTAGCTATTCTCATCAAATGTCGTTCCCGTCTCATCCACCGGTTTACTGCGAAGAAGCTCTTCTCCCGCCTGGAAGAAGGGAATACCTTGGGAGGTCAGAACAATAGCACCGGATAACAGGTTCATCTTAATACGGTTCTCAGTGCTGTCAGTAGCATTCGAAGTTGCAATCTTATCCCAGAGGGCGAGATTATCATGAGCCGAAGCATAGCTGATGGTCTGTGTCGGCTCCTTAGCCCAGGCTGTATCCGAATAATTCACCTTGGTATAATCGATCTGCGAATGTTCTGTGGATGCGACGATACCGAATTTGATGCTCTCCTCCATTCCGGTCAGACCGGTTACAAAGCCTTTCTCCAGCTCTTCAAATACACTGCCCTTAATTCCGTCTCTCAGGTCATCACTGAAAGCAGCAATACCTGAATCTAAATCTGACATATTCTCTTTTAAGGCTCTCTCACTATCGGGCAGTGGCGAGGAGCTTGCTGTCCAACCTTCGCCGTATACAATAATTGTGGGGTCAATCTGATTCAGAGCATCTCTTACGGCATTCATAGTCTCAATATCATGGATTCCCATAAGGTCGAAGCGAAAGCCATCAATATGATACTCCTTCGCCCAATACACTACAGAATCTACGATAAACTTGCGCACCATCGCACGCTCGGACGCTGTCTCATTACCACAACCGGAGGCATTAGAGAACTGCCCATCCTCAGTCATACGATAATAATAGCCCGGCACTATCTTATTCAAGTTAGAATCAGTACTGAAGGTATGATTATAAACCACATCCATCACGACACGGATTCCATTCTTATGAAGGGCTTGAACCATCTGTTTATATTCAATTATCCTTACTTCACCCTTTTGGGGATCGGAGGAATAGGAGCCCTCCGGCACATTATAATTCTCAGGATCGTAGCCCCAATTAAAATCGTTATTGATTAAAGTTGCTTCATTAATACTTGCAAAATCAAAGGACGGAAGAAGATGCACATGAGTTACACCAAGCTCCAATAGATGGTCAACTCCTGTTGCCGTTCCGGAAGCAGTTGTGGTTCCCGTCTCAGTAAAGGCGAGATATTTACCCTTATTCTTCATACCGGAGCTATCATCTACCGAGAAATCTCTGATATGAAGTTCATAGATCACTGCATCTGTTGGATTAATCAATTCCGGTTTAGAATCCTCAGTAAACCCGGATGGATCCGTGGAATCCAAATCAATAATCATACCTCTGTCACCATTAACGCCAACTGCCTTAGCATAAGGATCTACCGTTTCCTGAGCTACTCCGTCAACCGTAACTGTATAGGTATAATACACCTGATTCAGATCACCTGCTTTCTCTGCATACCAGGTACCCTGAATATCTTGCGCCATTGGTATACTCTCTTTAGAATTTACACCAATGCCCTTCTCATAAAGATTAAGAACGACACTGCCTGCTGTTGGTGCCCACAGACGGAAGGTCGTCTTATCCTTAGTCCATACAGCGCCAAGATCATCACCATTATAGAAGAAGGCTTCCTCGAAATCCTTGGTTGAGAACACCTTGGTTTTTGATACTGCCAGTTCTCCATAGCCCACAAAATTAAGAGAATATTGCCCAAGCAAGGGAAGCTCTTCTCCAAAGGTAAGGGTGGCTCTCGTCGCTTTCTTGCCTTCGCCGGAGGTAATACCATCTATCTTATATTGCTTCCCTGTAGCATCTGTCACTTTTATTTTTGAGAGTATGCCCTTTGCAGTACTATCAAAGGCACTGGTTACACTAAATTCCAACTTGTTCACACTTGTCAGGGAGGCTGACATTAATTTTGGTGCTATGTTCATCTCATCTTCTCCATATCCATATTTCTCATCATCTTGTACTACATAGACATCAATCACGCCATTCTCCGCCTTAGTCACATCCAGAAAGCGGTCATTTGGGGTATCCTTCTTATCCCAATCATTGCTATCCGTAGAATGTCTGATGATAAATCCAACTTCCTTTACCTCGTCATCGATATCCAGAGTATAGGTTGCGATCTTACCAAACTCATCAGCACCGCTAAATTCATAGGACACACCTTCACCACCTACAGCCCAGGACCAGATATTCCAGCCGTCATAATCACCGGCATAACGATGATAATGAATGTTTACTTGCAGCTGGCTCGCTGCCATGGTTCTGTCATTGGTATCCGGGTTATTACCGAATCCCAGTAATACCAGAACGATTGCCATCATTATTGCTAATCTTCTTCTCCTCATAGCACCCTCCGTATGACCACAAGTAACAGATACAATATACACTGCCGCCTTGGGTCAATCTCCTACCCTATTTAGTTTATAGCAACATTGTAGCATAGGTTATGATTTATGGAAAGATTATTTTCGAAATTTTTCGAATATAATAAATGTCTTAAGCATTCAGGGATACTTATTTTTCTATATAACATCGGAAGAATAATTATACAAAGATGATTCTCACAAATTTCTTCTTCCCGATCCTCATCACCAACTGTTCTTCCGTGAATATCTCATCAACTGTCTCCAACTTCTTAAGGTTCACCTGAACCCCTCCCTGCTTAACGAGACGGCGAAATTCACTGCCGGAAGGAATAATTCCATGCTTTAGAAGAAATGGTATGATATCCATTAATGTATTGCTGGCAGCAGGTATCTTGATCTCTGGCATATGCTCCGGAATCTCACCCCTCTGGAATACTGCATGAAAGTACTCCTCTGCTTTCATCGCTTCTGCCTCCGAATGATATAGATTAGTGATAATCCTTGCCAGCTCCAGCTTAAGATCTCTGGGATTACGACCCTCTTCCATCTGTGTCTTCAGCTCTGCAATCCGATCCGGATGCTCATCGGTGACAAGCTCGAAATAACGTAAAATCAGATGATCCGGAATCTCCATCACCTTCTTAAACATAACCTCAGCCGGCTCAAAGATTCCGATGTAATTACCGAGACTCTTACTCATCTTCTCCACTCCATCAAGCCCTTCCAGAATCGGCATAAATAATGCAATTTGTCTACTTTTACCCATACTACTCTGAAGATTTCTCCCCATTAGGATATTAAAGGTCTGGTCCGTCCCACCCAACTCAATATCTGCTTCAATTTCAACGGAATCATATGCCTGCATTAGAGGATAGAAGAATTCATGAAGTCCGATTGATTCATTTCTACGAAAACGTCCCTGAAAATCATCCCTTTCTAGCAACCTGGCAACCGTAGTGCTGGAGGCTAATTGGATCACCTCTTCGAAATTCAGTTTCGATAGCCATTCACTGTTAAATCTTACAGTTGCTTTCGTAGGATCAATAATCTTGAAGATCTGATCGGTGTAAGTTTCGGCATTCATTCTTACCTCCTCCTCACTTAGCGGCTTGCGTGTCTTGGATTTACCGGTGGGATCTCCGATTTTAGCTGTAAAGTCTCCAATGATGATTACCGCCTGATGTCCGAGCTCTTGAAGCTGCTTGATTTTTCGTAGAACTACCGTATGCCCCAGATGAATATCCGGTGCACTTGGATCCAATCCCAGTTTAACAATCAGTGGCCTGTTCTTCACTTTAGCTGCAACTAGCTTTTCACGTAGATCCTCCTCAGAGATAATCTCTGCAGCACCCTTACGGATAATTTTGATTTGCTCCTCAATGTCTTGTTGTTCTTCCTTGTTGATTGATCTCATAATAACTCTCCTTGTCATAATTTTATTATTCAAGAAGTCCAGCGAGCCGGGTTCTCTTGAAGGATGTAATCAAAGCCCTTCGCTGTGCGGTTGATTAATAAGAATCAAAAAACCCGCACCTCTAATTGCTTAGAGGGCGGGATTACTCACGCGGTACCACCTCATATTTATCAGCTATTTCCATAACTGACCTCTTTGAGTACGACAAAGACGGATTGGTTAATAACAATCGCTATGGTTATACTCTAGCACGATAACGGGTGCAGGGTTCCGTCAACAGCCTACTTAGATGCTCTGTTCGGTGTGATGCTCAAAGATGTATTCAGAATGTGCTTTCTTGCCCCTCTCATCGACCGGTTGCTTTCTGTTAGTCAGCTTCATTCTTACTCTTTCTTATCAACGCATTTTCCATATTAACAAAATAATTGCTCAATCAAATCACTTATCGTGAATCATGATGCTCAGCCTAATCGGCAGCCTTCATTGATTGTTATTGGCAAGTATAATTAATTTGATTATAAATGTCAAGCAGATTTTTATGATTATTTTCGAGAATATTAATACTATTTTTGCGAATATATGGATGGTTTTCAAGAATATTCAAGTAACTCTTGCGTATAGAAAAAGTTAGTGATACAATCATTTCCAACATTATTTAGGAATAGTATTAATTAATTCAATCCCAAAGTCAGAGCAATGTTATGAGTTCTTCTATATGACATAAATTCATTGTTTTTCTTATGGCTCAACTTTTGTCCATGAACCAATTATTGTAATGGTAATAGAGATTAAATCTAAACTATAATGGAGGTAATGTTATGAGTAAGGTGGAAAATGCAGTTCAATGTTTTAACAATGGTTTCAATTGTTCCCAGGCAATATTCTCAACCTATTGTGAGCAATTAGGCTTGGATCCGGTTACTGCCCTAAAGATTGCCTGTCCCTTCGGAAGTGGAATTGCAAGAAGCGCAAAGACTTGCGGTGCCGTATCCGGAGCTTATATGTTAATCGGTCTGAACTACGGTAAATATCTTCCCGAGGATAATGAGTCCAAAGAAAAATGCTTTGCAATTGCCCAGGAATTCACTAACCGTTTTAATGAGATCCATGGCTCCATCAATTGCAGTGATCTATTAAAGAGTGACTTAAGCACTCCGGATGGATTACAATACATAAAAGAGAACGGTCTCTGGGATAAGCTTTGTCCCATCTTCATTCGTGATGCGGCCGTAATCGTGGAAGAGCTGCTGGAACTTGAGTAGAGGTTAAGTATCTGATCATCATCTTATTTTAATGATACGCAATATTATTGCTTCTTCAGATATGCTTCAATCTTACGTGCATCCGTCTCAACATCAGCCCGAAAACACTCAATAATAGTATCCTCCAGATAATAGCTTGCAGGATCACCACAGTAACCCAGGGGATCGAATGTTCCCTGGGGCTTCAATTCTCTCGCCAGTTCTCTATTCCCCTTCTGAGGATAGAAGGTAAATACCGCAGCAGATTCATTCGCTCCCGCATGATAATCCGGTTCAAACCGTCCTTCTCTGGGTTTTGGGAATTCGGGAGGATTAACAAGCTTAATATCAAACCGTTCTAAATTGATTACCTCAAGTTCCGAAGAATTACTCATCTCTTCGGCTGCTTCGTTGATGATACTTACGTGAGTCTGGTCACCATGCGCATTAACTATGAAGACCTTACGAAATCCCCAACTAAGAAGCGATTGGAAGATATCCATAAGCAGTGCCTTCATGGTCTGGGGCCGTACAGAAAACGTCCCCGGATACTGCTTTACCCCTTCACTGATTCCCCAATAAAAGGGTGGCGCTATTAATGCACCTATCTCTTTTTCCGCCAGATTATGCTTTAAATACTTACAAAAGTGATATGCCATATAAATATCCGGACTTAAATCCAGATGTGGTCCATGTTCTTCAACAATCCCAATTGGAAGTAATATAATATCTCCGTCTTTTGATGACTGTTCCACCTCTAGCCAGGTCATCTCAACCATAGTATCCTTAAATATCGATAAATCCGTCTCCACACCAAATTCTTTATGATTCATACTAAAAACCATACCTTTCTCACATTCGGCTAAGTTTGTGCCCAGCGTGAATTATTTATTTTATTAATTCACACTAACCCCCATTCAGCTACTTTGTAGCTGCTCAAAAGTGTGAATTTGCTTTTTAATTCACACTTTCCTCCTCTGTCTGAACTACAAATCATGTTCTATGTAATATAATACCATATAGTAATTACAGCTCAAACCTTGAATTTATATACGAATCGTCCTTAAGCTAACTCCGAGGTTACGACTAAGCAGCAAAGAACTAGAAATGACAGCCACTAGAAGTAAGCTATTATGCTTCTTAAAATTCACTTAGCAGATATTCTGAGCTCTACTTATGCGCATTTGATTTTCAATTTATTCGAATTGTGAATGATACAGCTTATAATAATAGCCCATTTTCTCCATAAGTTCCTTATGGGTTCCCTGTTCAACGATATTTCCTTGGTCTACTACCAGGATATTGTCTGCGCCTTGAATGGTGGACAGCCGATGAGCGATGACAAAGCAGGTCTTTTCCTCCATCAGCTTGCGCATTGCCTTTTGTATCTTAATCTCAGTTCTGGTATCTACATTCGAGGTGGCCTCATCCAATATCAGCATCTTGGCATCCAGAAGCATGGCACGGGCGATGGTCAACAGCTGCTTTTGCCCCTTGGAGATATTCATTCCATCTTCATTAATGATGGTATCATAGCCCAGCGGTAATCGCATAATATAGGAGTGCATTCCGGTCAGCTTTGCTGCCTCTACTACCTCTTCCCTAGTAGCATTCTCCTTACCGTACGCAATGTTCTGGAAGATGGTTCCCTGGAACAACCAGGTATCCTGAAGAACCATAGCGTAAGCCTTGCGAAGACTCTGTCTGGTCAGATTTCTGATCTCCTGATTATCTACATAGGTATTGCCATCCCATACATCATAGAAGCGCATTAACAGATTAATAATTGTAGTTTTACCGGCTCCTGTGGGGCCAACAATTGCGGTTAGGCTGCCGGGATGGGCATGCAGGAACAGATTTTTGATAATCGTCTTATCCGGAAGATATCCAAAGCTTACATCCTTCATAATTACATCTCCCGTTACCTCACAAAGTTCTTGTGCATCTGGGGTATCCTTAATCTCAGGCACTTCATCCATGAGCTTGAACACTCGCTCCGCTGCCGCTGCTGCTGATTGAAGTTCACTGATGATATTCGCTGCTTCATTGATTGGCCCTGAGAATTTTCTGCTATATTGTACGAAGGAAGAAATATTACCGAGGGTCATCTGACCGAACAGATACAGTATTGCACCAAATACCGTAATCAGAGATAAGGAAATATTATTAATAAAATTCACGGTGGGTCCGGTGATACTTCCATAATATTCTGCCGCATAATAAGCATCTACCGTCTCCGTATTCAAGCTGTCAAAACGGCCCATCACCGCACTCTCTGCCGCATAAGCCTTAATTGTCTTCTGACCGGATACCATCTCTTCTACAAAACCATTTAATTCTCCAAGCTTCGCAGATCTCTTACGAAATAGTGGGCGTACCTTCTTCGCCATATAACGGGTATAGAGAAGAGACATAGGAATAGTAATCAACATAACCAGCACCAGCGATGGAGATATTACAAGCATCATAACCATAGAGCCTATCACGGTAATAATACTGGCACATACCTGAATCACATCCGTTGATAATGAAGTGTTCACCGTATCAATATCATAGGATATCCTACTGATGATATCGCCTGCCTGATTTCGGTCAAAATACCCCACCGGAAGCTCCACCAGTTTTGAGAATACATCCTCTCTCATCTTACTGATAATCCGTTGGCTCAAATGCATCATCAAGACAGATAACAGATAGGATAATGCCGAGGATACAGCATAGAATACAATCATCCACCCTGCATAATAGAATACTGTCTTAAATATTACCAAACCTTTTCCGGGTTCAATTGCATCTATCGCATATCCGGAAAGCATCGGTCCCACTAAGGCAAGCATATTACTGGCTATGGTAAGCATAATTGCTGCAGCCAGCATCCATTTATAATGATAGACATACCTCCAAAGACGTTGAAGGACATATTTTGTATCCCTAGGCTTATCTGTTTTATCGCTGATTTTCTGTTTTCCACCGCTCCCCGCCATAGCAAACTCCCTCCCTGCACAGTAATTTCAATAACCTGCAACAAATAATTTATTATGACATCAGTTGGGACTGATAAATCTCTTTATATACTTCACAATGTTCCAGCAGTTCTTCATGAGTACCATATCCGGCCATTTGCCCATCCTCAAGTACCAGAATATGATCCAGCTTCATCACCGAACTAATCCTCTGGGCTATCATGATCGTGGTTGTTTCTGAATAATTCTCACGTATCGCTTTACGCAGCAAGGAATCTGTCTTATAATCCAGTGCACTGGAGGAATCATCCAGAATCAGAATCTCCGGCTTTCCAGCTAACGCTCTCGCTACCAGAAGCCTTTGTTTCTGCCCGCCACTTAGGTTACTACCCTTAATTGCCAACTTAAAGTCCAGTTTCTCCTCCAGCTCCTCAATAAAAGCATCTGCCTGCGCATGCTCTGCTGACACCTGTACCCGATCTCTTGGCAGGTCTCGTCCGATACTGACATTCTCATATACTTTATCTGCAAATAAGACATCATTCTGGAACACGACACCGAATTTTCTGCGAAGTATGAGCTTATCCATACTTCGGATATCCTGACCATCGATGGTTATACTTCCTGCATTAATATCATAAAAACGCATGAGTAGGTTAACGAGTGTTGTCTTACCGGAACCCGTGGAACCGATAATTCCAAGGCTTTCGCCCTTCTTGATTCCGAAATCAATATCTATGATGCAAGGCTCCTGCGTATACGAGAAGCTGACCTTATGAAACGCTATGTGATTCTCTGATTTCTCCCTCATCTCATCATTCCCTGAGATCACCAGATCTTCCTTCGTATCCAACACCTCCCCAATACGAGATGCTGAGGCAATCGCTTTGGAGTAAACAACAAAGATTCTCTGAATGGCCATAACCGCATGCAGCATAATCGTAAAATAAGATAAGAAAGCAACAATCTTGCCGGGCTCCGACGCTCCGTTGTTCACGCGGTACGCCCCAACGATAACGACTAGGGTTAAACCAAGATTGAAGAGAAGATTCATGATTGGATTCGTAATTGCCATGGTTGTACCGGCTTTGAGCTCTTTCTCTACTACCTCGGAATTAATATCCGAGAAGCGCTTTTTCTCATAGGCTGTCTTCGATAAGGCTTTAATCACACGGATACCGGTGATATTCTCTCTAACCACTCGTACCAGCTTATCAACCGATAGCTGCAGGCCAAGGTAAAGAGGGATTCCTTTTTTAGATACCAGATATACCACCAGAGCAAGAAAAGGTAATACTCCGATGAGTACCAAAGTTAGAACCGGTTCCAAGGTACTGGTTATTATAATTCCACCAATAATAATGATCGGTGCGCGGACGCCAATGCGTTGCATCATACCAATCATATTATGAATATTATATGTATCTGAAGTCATTCGGGATTCCAAGGAGGGGATTGAGAAATAGTCTAGTTGCATCCCTGAAAGGCTTAGTATTTTCTCAAACAAGTCATGTCTAAGCGTTTCGGTTGAATTACGTGCAACTCTGGATGCCATCCTATTTGCAATGATATTGAAGGTTCTGGCACCAATGGATAAGGCAATCATAACGATGCCCCAAAGTAGAATTAGAGATACTTTCTTATAAGGAATGATATCATCAATAATAAAAGCTAATACCCAAGGTAAGCCAAGATCCATCAAGGTTCCAATCACCTTAATGGTAAAGCCCAGAAGCATACGTCTTGCATATGGTTTGAGATACATCAGCACTTTCTTCAAAGCATCTTCCTCCTGTATCGTCTGAATATGGATGGTTCGGGTGTCATGAGTTTGACAAGGACAATATAATAAATATTTATGCATACACATTCATCTGGACTTGCCTTACCTTCAAGTGGTTAAAGGGCGACCACTTTCAGCCGGTCTGCGCCATCTGAATATATATGCACAAATATTTATTGTTTTACTTCTAGTTCGATTTACTTTACCAAAACCCGGTTATCCTTCTTAGTAAAAGACAACTGTGTGTGATATGACACCCGAATTACGGATTTGTCGTTTATAATTCTTTTATATTGATTTTGCAATTTTTATTCTAGCACTACACTCCCCCCTCGTCAAGACAATGGAAAGTTTTGGACATCAAAAAACTATGACCGAAAATACACAAAACCTTCTCAGCTTCAGTTTTTTCGGTCATAGTTAATCACTTAAATAAGATTGATGATTCACAATGTGCGGCACTTTCGTTGACGTTATAAATTGTATTCGTATAACAATAATTTTTAGAAAAAGATATAGATCATGGATGTATTCTCCGAATATGATTATTTTGGCTACACCTCACTGCTTTTTACCTCTTTTAACGCTATGGATAGCATTAGCTTAATTCGGTTTAATTGATTTACACTGGATATTCCGGGGTCATAATCGATTGGCATAATATTAGCCTGAGGAAAGAGTTCCTTCAGTGGCTTAATCATTCCCTTCCCGGTTACATGATTGGGTAAGCATGCTAAGGGCTGGATGCATAGGATGTTTTTAGTTCCCTGCTCGAGAAATTCCATCATTTCTGCTGTTACTAACCACCCCTCTCCGGTCTGATTCCCCAGAGACAATACGGATGATGCCATGTGGGCTAGCTCATCAATCGGTGTAGGTACCAGAAAGCGCCGGCTACTTGCTAACTCACGATTCATGATATTGCGGTAACTTATGATATACCACATAGCGACATCACTTAGCTTATTATTTAATTTCGACCCGGCAAGATATCGGAATCGGAAGCGTGAATTATAAGTAGAATATAAGAAATAATCCATAAGATCAGGTACAACAGCTTCAGCTCCTCCTTGTTCTATAATCGTGATAATATCGTTATTTGCTGTCGGATGGTATTTTAACAGTATCTCACCAACTACAGCAACCCGTGGTTTTTGGACCTCGCAAAGCTCAAGATGGTCGAATTCCTCAATCATTTTATGGATATTATAATGGAATTCTTTTCTTCCCCCGGCTTTCACATTATCCTTCGCTCTCTCCTTCCATTTCTCATATAACACCTGCGCAGAACCTGGAAATCTCTCATAAGGTCTCGTATGATAAATCAAACGCATGAATAAATCGCCATAGATCAAAGCCATAATGCATCGATTAATCAGCCCTAAAGACAACTTAAAGCCTGGCTGTTTCTCAAGCCCCATCGTACTGAGTGAGATCACCGGCACCTGCCCAAAGCCTGCCTGGCGCAATCCTAATTTGAGAAATGCAATATAATTCGTAGCGCGACATCCACCACCACTCTGGGTCATGATGACTGAGGTCTGATTAACATCATACTTCCCGGACTTAAGTGCCTGAACCACCTGACCAATCATGAGAATCGCAGGATAACAGGCATCGTTATTCACATACTTTAACCCTTCATCCACCGCGGATTTATCAACAGCAGGCAGTACCTCCATCCGGTAACCGCAAGCTCTTGCAGCAGCTTGTACCAGTTCAAAATGTATGGGTGCCATCTGCGGTGCTAATATGGTATGGGTGTATTTCATCTCCTTGGTAAATACCGGCTGGCCAACGATTTCTATTGGTAATTGCCTCAGAACGTCAAGCATATTCCGTTCTTCTACGGCAGCTTTCAATGACCTTATACGTATCTTGGCAGCTCCGAGGTTATTCCCTTCATCAATTTTAAGCATCGTATAGAGTTTACCTCCGCTGGCTAGTATCTCAGCAATCTGGTCCGAAGTTACCGCATCCAGACCACAACCAAAGGAGTTCAATTGAATCATCTCAAGACTGGGTTCCTCTGCTACTAGGGAGGCAGCCCGGTATAACCTTGAATTATAGACCCATTGGTCTACCACCCGAAGCTTCTGCTTAAGCGATGCCAAATGAGCTATACTATCCTCCGTCAATACTGCCATGCCATAGGAATTAATCAGCTTAGCTATGCCGTGATTTATCTCCGGATCGACATGATAGGGTTTACCACAGAGTACAATTCCTTTCCTATTATTCTCCTTTAAGAATGCGAGTGCGGTTTCCCCTTGTCGGCGAAGGTCCTGCTTATAGTGTTCCCTCTCAAGGTTAGCTGCCTGAATTGCTCTCTTCATCTCACCCCTTCCGATGTGATAGCTTTGTAGCTCTTCAACCATCCTCACGGCTAGTTTCCGATCATGATCGAGGGATAAGAAGGGATTTATAAACCTAATCGATTGCAACTTCAATTCGTCGATATTATTGCGCACTACCTCCGGATAAGAGATAACAATCGGACAGTTATAATGGTTATTCGCTTCCTGATACTCTTTTCGCTCATAGACGACAGAGGGATAGAATATGGTATCCACCCCTTTCTCTATTAAATTCAGAATATGTCCATGGCATAGCTTCGCCGGATAACAGGCTGATTCCGATGGGATGGTTTCTAATCCTCGCTCGTAAAGCTTCTTAGTGGATGGGCCGGATAAGATGACCCGGAAGCCTAGGTTAGTAAATAACGTGAACCAGAAGGGGTAATTCTCATAGAGGTTCATTACTCTAGGGATTCCAATCTCCCCTCGGGTTGCCTGCTCTAGCGGTAGTGGGGTATAGTCAAAGGTTCTTTTATACTTATAATCATATAGGTTAGGTAGAGTCTCCGACTGCTGCCCGAGGGAGCCAAGGCCTTTCTCACAACGGTTACCGGCGATAAAGCTCTCCCCATGAGAATTCTCTCCATGAGTGAAGGTATTAATGGTTAGGAGGCAGTGGTTAGTACATTTATCGCAACGCCTGTTTTCAGCCTTCATAGCGAATTCGATTAATTCTTCCCTAGGCAGAAGCGAGGTTACTTCTCCTTCTTTATATCTTTCCTTGGCGATCAGTGCTGCCCCATAAGCCCCCATGAGACCTGCAATGTCAGGTCTGATTGCCTGTTTTCCTGTAATCAACTCAAAGCATCGTAATACCGAATCATTATAGAAGGTACCACCCTGAACGATAATGTTATTACCCAGATCGCTGTCACTGCGAACCTTGATCACCTTAAATAATGCATTCTTTATAACGGAATAAGATAAACCGGCCGAAAGTGCCGGAAGATCAGCACCTTCCTTTTGCGCCTGCTTAACCTTTGAATTCATGAATACAGTACATTTTGTTCCCAGCTCTACCGGTGCCTTTGCAAATAATGCCTCGCGCGCAAACTGGTCTATGGTCATTCCCAGAGACTTAGCAAAACCCTCCAGAAAGGATCCACATCCGGAGGAACAGGCTTCATTTAACAGAATACTATCGATTGCCCCATTCTTAATACGCAGACATTTCATATCCTGTCCACCGATATCCAGAATGAAATCCACTTCGGGAAGAAAATGCTTCGCTGCTTTATAATGTGCAATTGTCTCAATCTCCCCGATATCAGCATGAAGTGCTGCTTTGATCAAAGCCTCTCCATATCCGGTGACTGTACATTTTCTTATCTTGACCTTGCTTGGTATAAGTTCATAGAGTTGAAGAATAATCGGAACCAGCTTCCGCAAGGGTTCGCCCTCATTACTACTATATCGAGAATATAGGAGCTGTCCCTCCTCCCCAATAAGAACCACCTTCGTGGTAGTCGAACCTGCGTCTATTCCTAGAAATGCATCGCCTGAATAGGTACTTAACTCTTCTTTCGCCACTTTTGCTTTCGAGTGCCGCAGGACAAACTCCCGGTATTGCTCCTTATCAGTAAAAAGCGGCTCAAGATGTCTCGTCTCTTCTATAGTATCCGCAGTCATCCGGTCAACCTTGTTCACAAGCTTACTTAAAGCCAGCTTCGGTTCCTTTGACGAAGACAAGGCCGCTCCCATTGCCACATAGATCTGAGAATTCTCCGGTGCTATGGTATGATTTTCATCCAGTTTCAGACTCTCAGTGAACCGTTCCCGAAGCTGAGATAAAAAGTATAAGGGACCCCCCAGAAATGCCACCTTACCCTTAATCGGCTTACCACAGGCAAGACCGCCAATGGTCTGATTGGCTACTGCTTGAAGGATGGACGCAGCGATATCCTCTCTACGGGCTCCATCATTAATCAGTGGTTGCACATCTGTCTTAGCGAATACTCCGCACCTGGAGGCAATCGGATAGATCATATGATGCTTTTTGGCATATTCATTTAATCCCTCGGCATCGGTATCCAAAAGCACTGCCATCTGGTCAATAAATGCTCCGGTGCCTCCTGCGCAACTTCCATTCATCCTTTGTTCCATTCCGTTACGGAAATAAGTAATCTTCGCATCCTCTCCACCCAACTCAATTGCGACATCGGTCTCCGGAATATATGTCTCAACAGCCTTACTACATGCTATCACCTCTTGTATAAAGTTAATGTCCAGCCATTTTGATACGGACAAACCACCTGATCCCGTAATGCTGATCCGTACCGAACGATCTCCGAGCTTGTTATAACATTCCCTCGCTAATCTGGAAAGCGTACTTTTAATATCCGACCGATGCCTGCAATAATTACTATAAACCAATTGATTCTTCTCATCCAGTAAAGCCAGTTTTACTGTGGTTGAACCAATGTCAATTCCAAGCTTGAATACTTCCATATTATCTTCTCCATTCCTGTAATTCTTCAATTTTTAGTTCGAGTGTCATATGTCAGATCTAATGTAGAATAGTGAATGTAAGTGTATATGTTTGCAGATGGCGCAGACCGGCCGATTGCAGTTTTTAGCTTTTGTCATTTCTGTTATTTATTAATTATGAACGGATTTGATCGGAATCATTCAGAACAACCAACTATGTACATAAGAAATGACAAAAAAGAGATTTTGCAGAACAATAAAAAAACTCATCAAATTAGTATTCTCTACTAATACGATGAGCTTTTTTATTCTAAGAGGAAAGGATTTAATGGTTTGATTATTTACTGTAGATTTCAAATTCCGCTATCTGACCTCCACCGGCACCGGAATTCTCTGTAACAACAAGCTGTACGAACTGGGTTGTAACCTCATCAAAAGGCAACTGCACTTCATTGCCGGTGGCTGGATCGAAGG
>JAQZBA010000321.1 GCA_029239365.1 Herbinix sp.
ATCGCTAATGCCAGAACGAAGGATAACTTCTTAAAGAAATTCTTCTTCATATTCTTACTTCCTCCTTAAAATATATGGTTTGGTGTTATATTCTGCGCTTCCCAAACTACCTTCACAAAGTTTGTAAACCCCGTAAAATATAGAAAAGGTGACGCTTCATATAATCTTCCAACAACAAGATGATTATAACAATAAAGGAAAAAAAGGTCAAGTCTTTTTATCCAAGCAATTTGGATTATTTACCAATTGACCATCCTCCTAAACCGCCATGATTCCTGCGTTAGTCAGACTATATTTTAGTCAAAATGCTTCTGGGGGGTTACCCCTGCTTCATAGCATTCACCGCGAAATCCACTTCGTTACAGCATATGTAGAATAGGATGTGACTTCATCTGCTGCTTCGGCTGACCTTGCGGCTCCTGTATTGTTGCTTTGACTATAGATATAATATGCACTTTGGTTGTGTCAAATTTATGTCAGGCATTTGTCACAATTAGATTATTTTAAATATTTCCTCCACAATTGCCTGCATTTTTTCAGTTTCACATACTTTGGAATGTAATACACGGGCCGTACGGATCTCTTCAACTGCACCCGGAATAGCCGTATTTGATACCTTCTGAAGCAAAAGTGCTTGATCATAATCATCCTCCGGAACCTCCGGGATATGAAGTGCTTCCAGTACGCTTTTACCGAATTTATAAGGACTTGCTGTTGACACGATTACCGTCTTGACTGCGTCTCCGGTCTTAGCTGTGTAATTATCATATACACTTACCGCTACTGCCGTGTGGGTATCAATTACATAGCCGCTTTCCCTATATACCTTGTCAATCGTCTCTCTGGTTTCTTGCTCTGATGCCCATCCGCCGATAAAGCCCTCCAGATTCGACTTCATACGATCTGTTATCTCGTATGCTCCGTGGGTTGACAGTGCGTTCATAAGCTCGACCGTCTTATTAGAGTCACATTCTGCAACATGATAAATGAGTCGCTCCAGATTACTGGATACCAGAATATCCATCGAAGGAGACTCCGTCAATATAAATTCTCTGTTCTTGTCATATCTTCCGGATTCGAAGAAGTCATACAATACCTTATTCTCATTAGAAGCACAGATCAGTTTATCAATGGGTACTCCTAGGTGCTTGGCATAATATGCAGCAAGGATATTACCAAAATTACCGGTCGGCACTGTAAAATTAATCTTTTCTCCCTTAGCGATCTGTCCCTCTCTATATAATGTAGTATAGGAATACACATAATAGACAATCTGAGGTACCAATCTACCTATATTAATTGAATTAGCAGAGGAAAACAGATATCCGGACTTCTTAAGGCGATCTGCCAATTCCGTATTGTTGAACATCTTCTTAACACCGGTCTGAGCATCATCAAAGTTACCATGGATTCCAATCACATTCGTATTGGTTCCCTGCTGGGTAACCATCTGCTTCTCCTGCACACTGCTAACACCAGCCTTAGGATAAAATACGATAATACTCGTACCCTCTACATCTGCAAAGCCAGCCAAGGCCGCCTTACCGGTATCTCCTGATGTTGCAGTTAATATCACAATTTCTTCTTTTACATTATTCTTCTTAGCCGATTTCGTTAACAAATGTGGCAGAATGGACAATGCCATATCTTTAAACGCAATGGTTGCTCCATGAAAAAGTTCCAAGTAGTATACTTGTCCAACTTTTTTTAATGGAGCAATCTCCGGAGTATCGAACTTAGTATCATAAGCCTTTGTAATACAGTCTCTAAGCTCTTCCTCCGTATAATCAGTTAAAAATAATTTCATTACCTCAAAGGCTGTCTCACTATAATCAAGCTTTGACAGCTCTTCCATCGTCTTTTGAAGGACCGGTATTGTTTCCGGAACGAATAAGCCACCATCCGAGGACAAGCCTTGCAGAATAGCCTGCGAAGCGGTTACCCTATTACTAGAGTCTCTTGTACTCCTGTACATTAGGTTCATAATTGTTTCAATCCCCTTTACTTATATTAACTTGACATTATTATCCCTGTCATAATCTGCTTCATCGTTATCATCACCACTGTTAAGTTACCGGATGAATACATTATGTTTTAAGGTAATTAGGGAATAGGAAAGCATAAGCTATAGCTTAAAAACCGCTTTAACACTTTCACACGTCATAAGTTTCAAGTATTATAACATGACAATCCATCGGATACAATACACTTCCTTTTATTTTTACCTATAAAATTCGTGTCCGCCGTGCTTAAATAACCACTTAAGATTATTATCGAACCACTCTGCACTACTAGCTCTTGTCCTCTTTCTAGCGATAAAATATAATGCACCTTCGGAGTGATCCTCTCCCTCCAAGGCGCTAAGTACTGCTTCCTCTGTGTCTTCTGATATATCAACCGACCAATAACTTTTATCATCTACCGGAGAGAATTGGTATTCACCTTTCTTATTCTGGAAAATGACCTCTTCCACTGTGTCAGGAAAATCATTATCTTCAATACGGTTGAGAATAACGTTAACGATCAGTATCTTACCCACCCTATCTTCGCCGCCTGCTTCTGCCTGAACAATCCGATGTAACATCTCTATCTCTTCTTCGGTAACATCAATGATGTATGGTGATACCGCCTCTTCCGTCGACATGCTATAAATCTCATCCTCAACAAGGGTATCCTCCACCGCTGTGGCTACTGCTAAATCAGCTGTGGGTACTACAGTGCTTATTGAAGTGAAGTCAGGCATCTGTTCAATTAGTTTGGCATACTCTTCCTGGTTCATGGTATTTTCATGTAACCAAATCATATCGTTTGCGTTACTTCCAACCGTTGGAGCAGTTCCGGGGGCTATTCTCTGCGCCTGGACACTTCCAAGACCTGTCTCAGTAATTTCGGCGATACCAAATGGATTTTGTTGCTTTGATTGGATTAATAAAGTTGTAAGTTCCGCTGTTTGCAGATCAGACAATTCTCCGTTAATCTTCTCTTGTGTCTCTTCATTTGTAGTGCTTATCCCTGCTGCTGCCGAGTTAATGTTATAAAAAACATCCGAACCCAAAATCAACATCATCACAGATAATGCATATGCAGTAATCACCATTATGATACCATGCTGGCTTTCATGCATTTTTCTCTTTTGAAGAAACAAATTTATTATTGACATAAATTTATCCTCTTTTCTTAAAATTTCAATGGCTAATATCTACCATTTACTGGAATGATTGGTAATGATATCAGCATTATAGGCAAAGGTCGATTTTGTGTCAATAAGCTAACTGCAATTTCGTTATAAAACACCATAAGTAAAATCCTTATTTTTCCAGTCAAGGAAATATACGACAATGTTACTGTGCTATGACAGGTTTGATTTGTGCACTTTGCACAAGATAAATTTGGCAATTTATTAACTATATATTAAATATTTTACTTGCATTTCTCCATCTTTATACATATTCTACTGCTTTAGTACGATTTTGGGGTCAAATTTAAGTCATTCTACACAAATGGACCTTAATAATTTGTTAACAATTAGTTCAAAGCACCTCTGTGTGTTGCACCAAACTTTTTATTCTGGTATATTGGTTAAGAGGTGGTGAATTCATGTTACCTGGAGTATATCAGTCCTCCATGAAGAATGGAGATATCTATTATCGGGCTTCGGTCACTTTTCGCGGAAAACATATCAGCCTAGGTAGTTTTAGCACAGAAGAAGTAGCAAATCAAGCTTACCGCTTTGCCGGTATGGTACTTGAAGACAATTGCAGACTAAAGATTGAGGGGTATCCGAAGGATTGTCCTCTCTCCTTCCATAAATGGGTGGTGCTGATCAATTTTCGGGATAACCATATGTATTTTAAAAACCCGATTTATCTTAAAAAAAGGTATTTCTCCTATTATTTGGACCAGAATATCTGTCTTCGATTCGATGCGGAAGACCTCTTTTATTATGCCCACCACAAAATAATGAAGCGCGGTGGCCATCTATTTGTATCCGATTATGGAATGCAGGTTAGTATCCTATCTCGATATGGTATCAAAAACTATGCTGTTGCAGGTAAGGATTATCTGTTCGCCAATGGTGATGATCATGACTATAGTTATCAAAATATCATAATTGTGAATCCTTTTCATGGAGTCACAAAAATAGTAAAAAAGGGGCATCCCTGCTACATTACTAAGATACACTTGAATGGTGATTATCTAGTGGGGCGATATCGTACAGAAACAGAAGCAGCCATTGCTTTTAACAAAGCCGCACTTCTATTAAGAAATAAAGGATTGAATAAGAATTTCCCACAGAACTATATTGAGGGATTGGATGAGATAACGTATGCTTCAGTCTATCAGAAGCTCAGAATATCCAAGAAACTAATTGCCTATGCGGATACGATTGATAACAGCCTTTGATCCTGCCTGCCACAGGAAGCAGGTATTCCGATCAGTATATGTTAACAATATTTTAAATTTTAAAAAAGTACTACCTTTCTAAAAAATCTGTGCTATAATAATGTTATATTTTTCTTCTTCCGTTTTCATAGTTTTGCTAATTGAGCCAAAGTTATTCCCGCAAGTACTTATCAGTTCATTCAAAA
>JAQZBA010000322.1 GCA_029239365.1 Herbinix sp.
CTGCCATCCTCTAACTGTAACTCAACTCTCTTGTTCAATACTTCATTAGGTAATCCATACCCCTGATTCCCCTTGGGTGCAGTAACCGAAGACAGGAAGCGTTCCTTCATCTGCTCTAATGGAATCAGATCCTGAGGACGCTTCGGCCCTGCCAAAGCAGTTGTGACCGTCGCCAGATCCAGTGTTATTACTTCTGTATAGAGCGGTTCTTCCTTGTATTCATTCAGCATTCCATTTTCCTTAAGATAAGCTTCCACAAGAACAATTTGTTCTTCACTTCTTCCGGATAATCTCAGATAATCCAATGTGATCTGATCTACAGGGAAGAAGCCGCAGGTAGCACCGTATTCCGGTGCCATATTGGCAACAGTTGCGCGGTCAGCCAAGGATAAGTGTTTTACACCGTCACCAAAGTACTCTACAAATTTATCCACAACACCACGCTCTCTTAGCACCTTGGTCAGACGTAGCGCTAAATCCGTAGCAGTTGCTCCTGTGGGTAATTGTCCGATCATTCGAACTCCGATTACTTCAGGAACCGGCAGATAGGATGGCTGACCCAGCATTCCTGCTTCAGCCTCAATTCCTCCAACACCCCAACCAAGGACTCCGAGTCCATTGATCATAGTAGTATGAGAGTCCGTACCGACTAAGGTATCCGGATAGACAAAGGTCTTATCCTCCACGGTCTTCTCCAACACAACCTTCGCTAAGTATTCCAGATTCACCTGATGAACAATACCATTGGCCGGAGGAACTACAGCAAAATTATCAAAGGCTTTCTTGGCCCAGCTTAAGAATTGATAACGCTCTTGATTACGCTCAAATTCCAATCGGCTATTCTCTGCCAATGCTTCTGAGCTGCCATAACAATCCACCTGAACGGAATGGTCAATGATAAGGTCTACCGTTACCTCCGGATTAATCTGGTTGCTATAAGTAGCACTGTCCCTAGCCTGTCCACTTCGAGTCTGTACTAATTCATCAATCGCTGCTCTCATAGAAGCGAGATCAAGCACTGCCGGTACTCCGGTAAAATCCTGAAGGATAACTCTGGCCGGCTTAAAAGGCACCTCTTCTTGCCCGGCCTTTCTCTTCGTCCAATTCGCAAGACTTCTGATATGCTCCTCCTTGATCACATAGTTATCCTGTTGTCTTAATACTGATTCCAGAAGCACTTTGATGGAATAGGGTAAATGTCGGATATCATAGCCTTCCATCGCCAAAGCCTCCAGGGAATAATAATGGTAGGTCTTTCCTAGTATATTTAACTGTCTTAGTGCTTTATCTCTACTATTATCCATAGTTATATCCAACCTTTCATAAGCCTGAACTAACAGTTACAGTCTTTCAAATATTTATTAACATATCAGAAGCATTGTTTGCTGCCTTCACCTTCTCGAAGGCTTTAATAATGATACCCTCTTCGTTAATCAGATATGCGCTTCTTACGACACCCATGAATTTCTTACCGTACATGCTCTTCTCTTTCCATACATCATAGGCTTGTATCACTTTAAGCTCAGTATCAGCTAAGATAGGAAAGGTAATCTCAAAATTGTCAGCAAATTTTCTATGAGAGGTGACCGTATCTTTACTGATCCCAATTACTGTAGCACCTTTCTCTGAGAACGCCGGATGCAAATCACGGTAGCCGCATGCCTGAGCAGTGCAAGCCGGGGTATTGTCTTTGGGATAGAAATAAAGAATTACTTTCCTACCTCTAAAATCCGACAGCGATATCTCTTTACCCACTTGATTTTGTAATGTAAATTCCGGTGCCTTAGTCCCAACCACTAACATTATGCTCCTCCTTATCCTTGATAAACACAATATTCTTATCCGATGATTCTCCCGGATGATAGCGAAAACCCAACCGATTAAAGTCCTTCACACCGGCCAAGTCATCGATTCTGTTCTCCGCAAGAAAGCGTACCATCTCACCCCTTGCCATCTTCGCATATGTGCCTTTGGTTGTTATCTTACCCTTCTGATATTCACCAAAGGTACAGGTTATGAATCTCCTTTTCGTTGTAAGATATCTTTCAATGCATCGGCTATATTCTTTGGAAGCCAGATTAAGAACTATATCGGTATCCTCATATAGTTGATCAGACAAACTGTCTCCCCAGTAATCATACAAGTCTTTATATCCTGATAGTTGGACCACCGCCTGCATCTCTAATCGATAAGGTACGATACCATCCAGTGGACGAAGTATTCCATAAAATCCGGATAATATAGATAGGTGGTCAACAATGTAATTCCACTGGTCTTTCTCGAATACCTGTGGGGCCATATAAGTATATTGAATTCCCTCATAAGCAAGGATAGCCGGCGTTAGATTGTTCGTGAGCTTCAAATCAGTTAATCGCTCTCGATTGGTTAAGGTAATCTTATCATTACATTTCCATAGTCGCTTCGATTCTTCATAACCAAGCCCTTGCAGGTAACTCATCAGTATTTGTGTTTTATCCAGAAAAAGCGGCATAGATTGATGTTCAACTTCGGTTTCTACCTTCATCTTTTTTGCCGGTGATATTATGATCTTCAACTTCTTCCTCCGCACTAATTGTTTTAGTAAAAAATTGATAACAGTTCCTATTATATCATAGAGCAGGAAAATGTACAGACACTGTATTAAACTATCTTTGTAAAGAAAAGAAAGCAGCCTTTTGTATCACCCTCAGGTGATCGCAAAAAGCTGCTATATTCATTTATTAAAATCATACGATCAATATCAACACTATCCTTATCAGAATTCCCTTAATAGATATCACTATCAGAATATTCGTTCAAGCATACATGGCGTCAACTACTTTTATTATGCCACTAATTCCTGAAGATCCTCTGTGTTATTGTATTTATCCAGATCAAGTTCGTTCTCACTTCTGGCTACAATCAAAGCACTGGTAGCTGCGGCACTCACATTGGTAGCGGTTCTTGCCATATCTACGATTGAACTAATCGGTGTCAGGATAACGATAATCTCAATTGGAAGCCCTGCTGCTGCAAATACTGCTGTTGCTGTAATTGTAGCAGTTCCGGGAACCCCTACGGTTCCAATGCTTACTAAGGTTGTAATGAGGATCAGAAGCAGATACTGTCCAATGGAATATTCCAGGTTCAAACCTTGTATCGCAAAAACAGCAATGATCGTCGGCCAGATTCCGGCACAACCGGGCATTCCGATATTCGCGCCTAGGGGAACTGCAAAGGATGTAATGCTATCGGATACACCGGCCTTTTTCAAGCACTTTTCTGTTGCAGGTATGGTACCGATACTGCTCTGGGTAGTAAACGCAATCACCTGTGCAGGCCAGATATGCTTGAAGAATTTGATAGGATTTAACCTTGCAAATGCCCCTATCAGGATAGAATTTACCCCAAAGGTCTGTATAGCGCATAAGAGATAGGATACTCCCAGGATGGATAACAGAGGTAATAGTTTCTCTGCCCCACTATTCGATACTGCATTCGCAACCAGTGCTAACACCGCATAGGGTGTCAATTTAATAAGATACGAAATTGCTTTATTAATCACCTTCGAGGTTGCGTTAACAAAATCCAGGAAAGGCTTAACTCCAACCGGATCCTTGGTGGATTGTGCGACAACTGCAATTCCGATCACTAAGGAAAATATGATTACCGGAACCACGGTATTCGATGAAGCTTGAGCAAAAAAGTTCTTCGGAAACAAATCTATAATTACCTGTGAAATCTCCGGTACTACTTTGGCTTCATAATCGGTAGGAAGCACGATCTCTGCACCTTTGCCGATTCCGAAAGCTAAGGCAACCAGAATGGTCAGCGTAGAGGCGATAAAGGTAGTTGAAGTGAGTAATCCGATACTCTTCAGACCAATCGTCTTCAAACGATTGATATTCTCCAGCTTAGTTACGCTGGCAATAACGCTGAAGAACAAAAGTGGTATTACAAATGCTGAGATTGCATTGGCATAAATGGATCCGATGGGTTTTATAAATTGGGTATGCCCCTCGAAGAGTATTCCCAGGAGGATACCAAATACCATTGCTATGATGGTTCTAAGTCCAAAGTTCACATGCTTTTTATGTAAAAGCACCAACGCACTAATTCCTACTAGAGATGCTCCTAAGGCACCTACAGATAAAAAATCTATATTCATATCTATTCTCCTTCAATAATTTGTATGGTTGATTGTTTTAACAAGAGTTTAGGCTATCTGAATAGTCTAGATGCAGTTAGATTAACACATACAACAACAGCAGGAGCAACACATGACTTTACCCTCTCTAATGTAGTTTCTTTCTGTCATTTCTTGTTTCATAATGTTCTCCTTTCAATTTAAGAATTATATCATACTATTCATACTGTATTAGTATGATTTAATATGTATTATATGCTAGGAGAATATGTTTTGTCAATGTTTAATAGAATTATTTTTTTCGCCGGGAAGCAAAGAGTTTTTATGTAACGTACAAACCTTTCCAAAGCGAAGATATAGCAAAGCTTAAACTTGATAACCAACAAGTAATATTACCATTCTTCTAATAATAATAGCCCTGAGCCATGTAATTATATG
>JAQZBA010000323.1 GCA_029239365.1 Herbinix sp.
TAAGACCCATTATAACCCATACGCAACAAATCTTCTACCATAAATTCCCTCGTAGAGCTTATATCAGGAATCAAAATAAAAAAGCTTCATGAAAACTATACAGTCTTCACGAAGCCACCTAATTCATATTATCTCAACTCAACTAATACATTAGCTATCAATTCTTACTTCAATAATAACGACAAGGTTCCTCCAACGATCAAGGCAAGTCCAAGCAACGCTTTCTTGGTTAAGGATTCTTTCAGAAATACATAGGAGAATATAATCGTGATAAGGATGCTTAATTTATCAATCGGAACTACGACGCTGGCCAGACCATCCTGCAGAGCTCTGTAATAGCATAGCCAAGAGCCACCGGTTGCGAACCCCGATAAGATTAGGAATATCCAACTTCGACCATCAATCTGCCTCACCATATGCTGCTTTCTTGTAACAAATACAATAACCCAAGCCATAATTAAGACGACTATGGTACGGATTGCAGTCCCAAGATTCGACTCCACTCCCTCAATACCTATCTTACCAAGAATTGAGGTTAAGCTTGCGAAGATTGCGGATAATACAGCGTAGAGAATCCATCGATTGTTCTGTCCCTCTATCTTATCTGCCACCTTACCTGATTCCTTCTTCTGAAGCATCAGATAGGTGCCTGCTCCAATCAGGATGATAGCGATAACCTTGATTGTTGTGATACTTTCTCCAAGAAATATGATCGCCAGAATCATCGTTAAGATAGTACTGGATTTATCGATCGGTGTGACCTTATTCACTGTTCCAAGCTGAAGAGCTTTAAAATAGAATAGCCAGGAGGCTCCTGTAGCTAATCCGGATAAGATAAGAAATACTAATGTCTTATTACTGATTGATCCTATTGAATCTTGTGATCCTACGAGGAATACCATCAGCCAGGAGAATAAACATACCACTACTGTTCTAATCGCCGTTGCAACATTCGAGTCTGTATTCTTAATTCCGCTTTTCGATAAAATCGCTGTCATACCGGCAAATATTGCCGAACCAAAAGCAAACAGAACCCACATAGAAATACTCCTCTCTGCCTATCGATTATCAAGCGCTTCCCAGTATTCCTTTAATTTCTTATCATCTGCTTTTGCTTGCTTCGCTGATTCTTCCGTATGCTTTCTTAATACTTCTACATCTAGATCGTCACTTCTGGAGGTAATATATGCTCTAAGCTCTTCACTTAGGTCACCATCATAATTCTTCAACTCACCGGCTTCATCCGTAATTATATATAGCTTTGATAGCGACGGAGCTAAGGTATCGAGACCTATGAATTTGATTTCATAAGATACGAATACAATATAAGCTCCTTCTTCATAAGACTTCTTAACATAACACTTAATGTTCTTATATTCATCAATTCCTTCCATCAGACTAAGTAATTTCTTCTCAGAAATAACATTCGACGGTTCGGAGGAAATGCTTTTTAGGGTATCAATATCACAATTTACTTTAGCTTCATAATAAGTCTTCACTAATTTCTCGATCTCTTTCGGATAATCGTTATTCTCTAGAGAATATACCGGCAAAGGGGTCGGCGTCGGACTTATTGTCGGAATCGGGCTTGGTGTTGGTTCAGTACTCATTGATGTAATCGTACCCTCTGCTTCTTGATCAACCACATCCATCTCCAGATTGCTCTTCAGATTCACCGCTTCTGCCGAATCTCTGCTAAATGATTTAGGAATCACATAGCCGATCGGATTAAGCACCAAGGCTAATAGGCCTATCGCTAAAGTTATCCTATAGATTAGTCTATTGATTTTCTTATCCTTTAATTTCATCATTTTCCTCGTTTTTCATTGCTTCCTAGGTGAATGGTTATTTAGACCTATTTTAGCAAATATTAGTTGGAAAATCAATAAGATTTAGAATATTTTTGTAATACTTTTAATATTTACGTAACAAATTTCTTAATTCGTCATAATATGACTTGATATTCAAATTCTGATGCTGCTAATCTATCTGAAGCTTACATACGATAGGATAATCCGTCTTGATTCCGGAGGTTTTTACGACCAACGCTTCTTCATCTCTGCTCCAACTCAACTCACCATCATATCCAAGTACCGTTACTTCTTTGATAATTCCATGGAAATGAGGTAGTTTAGAAGCATCCTTCTCACCAAGTGATTTGATACGCATGATACCATCCTCCGGGAAGCTTAATACAGTAGCATAGAGATAACTACCCTTTACGGTAAAGCGGATATCCTCAGAGGTAAATTGCTTTGCACTACCATCAGCGAATTGACCTTCCAGTATCTGAGTAGGTCCTTCCGCAGATCTTCTCCAGACAGAGGTCCCATAGATTGCTTCCCCATTTACTTTCAGCCAGGAACCGATTTCTAATAATATTCGCTTATCCTCTTCTGGAATAGTTCCATCACTCTTCGGTCCGACATTTAATAATAAGGTTCCATTCTTGCTCACGATATCGACGAGATCGCATAGAATCTCCTTTGGAGTCTTATATACATTTTCTTTGGTGTAACACCAAGAGTTTCTGGCAACCGCAGTATCCGTCTGCCAGTAATAGGGCTTTGCATCCGCAAATTGTCCTCGTTCAATATCCACGACAGCACAACCGAACTGGAAGGCATCGTGCTTATAATTAATCACAACATCCTCGCCCCACTCCTTGGCACGATTATAATAATATGCCGTAAATTTCTTCAGATAAGGTTTCACCGCACTATGTTGGATCCACCAATCAAAATATATAATTTTAGGTCTATATTTATCGACTATTTCGCAGCAACGAACCAGCCAATCTTCTAAAAACTCCTGTGTTGGTGCAGTACTATACAGATCCTGATGGTTCGGTTCCGGCATCGCAGGCCAATAGAAATCTCCTCGTTCCATCGGTTCCTTGATATCACTTTCGAATTCCTTGCCATGATTCATGAAGAACCAATGCTCCACTCTGTGTGAAGAAGTACCAAAGGCTAAGCCCAGCTTGCTTACTGCTTCCTTTAACTCTCCAATTACGTTTCTCTTAGGACCCATCTCATAAGCATTCCAATGAGAGATGTCACTCTGGTACATCTGAAACCCGTCATGATGCTCTGCAACCGGGATCACATACTTCGCTCCGGCCTCCTTGAATAAAGCTGCCCATTCCTCTGCATCAAATTGTTCTGCTTTGAACATCGGAATAAAGTCCTTATAGCCAAAGTTCTTATGTTCACCATAGGTCTTAACATGGTGCTCGAACTCCTCCGTACCTTGAATGTACATATTTCTTGAATACCATTCATTATTGAAAGCAGGTACTGAGAAGATGCCCCAATGAATGAAGATACCGAATTTTAGCTTCCGATACCAATCGGGTACCTCATATTGGGATAGTGAATCCCAATTATCCTTATATTCTCCTTGCATAATTACATCATCAATCAACTTAAGATAGTCCTGCATTTTCATTCCTCGCTTTATCATTCATTTCATTTTGTTCACTAATAGCTACATCATTCTACTAATATTTCATCATTATTGTCATTTTACTATGGCGTTCGATAAAGTACCACCCTAGTATTTTCATCTTTTTCTTATTAATAATTTGATATTTAGTAGCGATAAGTGGGAAAATGAATCGTAATACGATAAAATTGTGTTAAACAGGCTTTCGGACCATCCTCATCTATTACCTGATTGCTTCCAAGAGCTTTGCAACTCCTTTTTCAGTTGCCTTTTTATAAAAGAAATCATAACGGAAATAGATATAACCATCCACTAATCCAGTATTTCTACCATACTCAAGCATATTTTTTAAGATGTTCTCATCCTTCCATTCCGGCTCGAGCGATGAACCCGCTCGATAGGTTGCGATACCTACATACATCTTCACATCATTGTTTGTACAAAGTGCTAACCATCGATCCAACGTCTCAGCGTAAGGGAATTCTGTACTGCTGAAGGACCAGTATAGTTGAGGACAGATATAATCGATATAGCCCGGCTTTGACATCCAAGTCTTAATATCCGTATAATATCGATCGTCCATCAAGAGATAGTCAAGAAAGCCTCCGGGACTGATACCAAACTTTACGTTCTTATCAATCTTCTTGATATCCTGGTATACCTTCTTCACCAATCGATTGACATTATCTCTTCTCCAATCAGCGATGGATTTTACCTTAACTCCATTCTCCTTACACCAGTTGCTATAATCCTGATACTCCAGGTAATCAAAATTCTTTTTATAATTTGAGCCCAGGGTTGGATAGAAATAGTCATCAAAATGGATACCATCCACATCATAATTCTCAACAATTTCTTGTATGCCATAACGAATCTGAGCTTGAACCCAGGTATCAGAAGGATTAAAGTAGAGGGCTCCACAATAGGATAATACATTCCGGTCGTCCTTCTTCGTTTTATTCGTCAGCCATTTTCTAGCCAAATTATCCTTCGATAAAGTGTTAATGTCCGTGGTATCATTGGTTACCCGGTAGGGATTAATCCAGGCATGGAATGCAAGACCACGCTCATGAGCTGCCATAACCATATACTTCAAGGGATCAAAGCCAGGGT
>JAQZBA010000324.1 GCA_029239365.1 Herbinix sp.
AACAATTTTCCCTCCCCTTTTTTGAAAGCCAGCTGAGATCAGCTGGCTTTTCCTCATGGTATGAACTGTACTTCGCTCTTGCTATCCGTCCATAAAGTCTTTACTTTCCTAGACAGTTATACTATAATGAAAGCAGGAATAGATCAAATTATTAGAATACATTGAGATAATAGTTATGACTTAATACATTTCGTCACAACACAATGATAGATACATGATGAAAGAAAGTCTGTTTAAGCTAGCTATCATTATTAAGAAAGGATGGGGATTCTATGAAATTAATCTATGTAATTGTTCGTAATGTAGACAGTAGTTATGTGACGGAGGCGCTAAACAAATCAGGCTTTTATGTAACCAAGCTTGCATCCACCGGCGGCTTCCTCAGAGAGGGTAATACGACCCTAATGATTGGAACTGACGAAGAAAAGGTAGATCGTGTGATTGATATTGTGAAGAAGGAATGTGGACCGAGACAGCAGATCATATCGAATCCTGTTGGTGCGGTTGAATACGCATCAATGAATGTGGTAGTAAATGTAGGTGGAGCAACCATTTTCGTCATGGATGTTGACCGATACGAGAAAATTTAAACATAAACAAAGTGTGAACTTCACACTTGGTACAAACTAATTCAAAAGGCTGGCATGCTAAGGTTAATAAGAATAAAAATCGGAATACTATTGATATAATTCATCCTTGGCATTGATTTTATAATAAATAAAGCACAACCTCTGGGTAAATTCATAACCCGGAGGTTGTTTTATGTGAAGGATATGATTATGAATTATGAAAAGCATAATTCACTTTGAGAAGTATGTGCCTGCGAAACCAAAGTGTGAGGGACAGCATGGCACAAACTAACTCAGAGGGCAGACATCACAAGAGCTAGATAAATGCATGAAATATTTGTGAACTACTGTTTTTTGCTTTCTTTTTCACTAAAAATATGATATAACGAAATATAGTACTGTAAAATATACATCGGAGAAGGAACGACTTACCGATTTGTAAAAAAGGAAGGGATTAATATAATGAAGAAGAAAATATTGTTTTTAGTTATGAGCTTAAGCATCATGATGCTTGCGTGGGGATGTGGCAAGAAAAATAATGATGTTGAATTGGATTCAACACCAGAGGGTACAGCAACAGTAGCACCAACAGGCACGGTAAGTGAACCCGATACTACTACGGACGAAGCTGTCGTGGAAGCACCGATCAAAGAGGCGTATGAGGTTGGTGATTATATTACTTTAGGTGAATATAAAGGTCTTACCTTATCTTATACAAAATTAGAAGTATCTGACGCAGATATTGATGCAGCGATCCAGAGTGAGTTACAGGGTAATGCAACAGAAGAAGAAGTAACCGACCGAGCAGTTCAGACAGGCGACGTTGTTAACATTGATTATGAAGGCTTAAAGGATGGTGTTGCTTTTGAAGGCGGCACTGCTCAAGCTTATGATTTAACCATTGGTGCCGGCAATTTCATTCAAGGCTTTGAAGAAGGCTTGATTGGCGCTAAGGTTGGTGATGAATTAGCACTTGATCTTACTTTCCCTGCTGACTACAGCGCACCCGAATTAGCCGGACAGGCTGTTGTGTTCAATGTAAAGGTGAATTCTATTAAGGTTTCTGTAGTTCCGGAATTAACAGAGGATTATGTTAAAACCAATACTGACTATGAGAACCTCGCAGCTTATAAAGAAGGTACTCGCACGAATCTGATTGCAGCGAACGACGAGACAATGAGAAACGAGAAGATCAAGAATTTAATTACAACCATTGTTGACACTTCTACCATCAGTTCTTATCCTCAATCCGTAGTTGATTATTATGCTTTTGAGATGGAAAGCTACTATTCACAGTATGCAGCAATGTTCGGTTATGAGTTAGTAGATTTCTTGGCTGCCAATAACTTAACAGAGGAGAGCTTCGCATTAGAGAAGAAAGCCTATGCAGAGGACAGAACAGCACAGGAATTAGTACTCAACTCAATTATCAAGGCTGAAAAAATGGAAATTAGTGATGATGAATACAAAGCAGGTGTTGCTAGTTATATTGAGGATTACGGTTATGCATCAGAAGAAGAATTCTTCCAAAATGCAACAGAAGAGCAGATTAGAGAGAGTTTAATCTGGGAGAAGGCTGTAAACTTCATATTAGATCAAGCAGTAGAAGCTTAAGTCGCAAGTAGAAGCTTAAGTAGAAAGTAGAATAGAATGATAAGAGATTATTTACCGATTAGTGTCAGTGACATGGAGCAAAGAGGATGGACGGAGTGTGACTTTGTCTTTGTGACAGGAGATGCTTATGTGGATCACCCTTCCTTTGGTCCGGCTATTATAAGCCGAGTTCTGGAGAGCTATGGTTATAAAGTTGGTATCATAGCCCAACCGGACTGGAAGGACACCCAGAGTATAACGATACTAGGGCAGCCAAGATTAGGATTTTTGGTAAGCGGCGGTAATATGGATTCCATGGTTAACCATTACTCGGTAGCTAAGAAGAGAAGGCAGACAGATGCTTATTCTCCGGGTGGCGAGATGGGTAAAAGGCCGGACCATGCAACGATAGTATATTGCAATTTAATTCGGAAGAAATACAAAAACATACCGATTATTATCGGTGGCATAGAAGCAAGTTTAAGAAGACTCGCCCATTACGATTATTGGAGTGATAAGGTGAAGCGGTCAATCCTATTGGATTCTCAGGCTGATATCATCTCCTATGGAATGGGCGAGCATTCCATTGTAGAGATTGCGGATGCATTAAATAGCGGAATTGAGATAAAGGATGTTACCTTTATCAATGGTACGGTATTTAAGGCTAAAGATTTAGAATCCGTCTATGATGCTGTAATGCTACCGAGCTTTCCGAGTATACTGGAGAGCAAGAAAGAATTTGCAAGAAGCTTTCAGATCCAATATTCCAATACCGATCCTTACTCAGGAAAACGACTGGTAGAGCCTTATAAAGAAAATGAATTTGTGGTACAGAACCCTCCTGCCAAGCCTCTTACCCAGGCTGAAATGGACCGGGTCTATTCCCTTCCCTATATGCGTGAGTATCACCCTTCCTATCAAGAAGCAGGTGGAATACCGGCAATCGTAGAAGTTAAGTTCAGCCTTACCAGCAACCGTGGTTGTTTTGGTGGCTGTAATTACTGTGCACTGACCTTCCATCAGGGTCGAATCCTTCAGACAAGAAGTCATGAATCTATTCTCTCTGAGGCAAATCAGCTGATCTGGGATAAGGATTTTAAAGGCTACATCCATGATGTAGGAGGACCGACGGCTAACTTTAGACATGTTGCCTGTGATAAACAGAATACGAAGGGTGCTTGCATCAATAAGCAATGCTTATTCCCAACTCCGTGTAAAAGCTTGAAGATAGATCATAGTGATTATCTTAATCTGTTACGCAAGTTAAGGGTTCTTCCAAATGTAAAGAAGGTATTCATCCGCTCCGGTATCCGTTTTGATTACCTGGTAGCGGACAAGGATGATAAATTCTTAGAAGAGCTCTGTGAACATCATGTAAGCGGCCAATTAAAGGTTGCACCGGAACACATCAGTGATAGTGTATTAACCTTAATGGGCAAACCGGAGAATGCAGTATATGAGAAGTTCCAGGATAAGTATAACAAGGCAAATGAAAAGCTGGGTAAAAACCAGTTTATCGTACCGTATCTTATCTCCTCACATCCCGGTTCTACAATGAAGGAGGCTGTGGAGCTTGCTGAATACCTAAGAGATCTAGGCTATATGCCCGAGCAGGTGCAGGACTTTTATCCGACACCATCCACCATCTCAACCTGTATGTATTATACCGGGTTAGATCCGAGGACATTGCAGGAAATCTATGTTCCGAAGTCGCCTCATGAGAAAGCCATGCAGCGAGCTCTCATCCAATATCGTAACCCGAAGAACTATGATTTGGTTGTGGAAGCCTTGAGGAAGGCTGACCGAATGGACCTGATCGGCTTTGACAAGATGTGTCTGGTACGTCCAAGACAATTTGCCAAGGAGAAGCAATGGGTTGCCAAGGAGAAGCAGGAAACCGGTAAAGGCAAGGCAGCAAGCACGAAGTCAGGTACAACAGCCACAAGAGGAAAAGCTGATTCGGCTAAGTATTCCAAGGATGGCTATCAAGGTAAGACAGGTGCCGGTAAAGCTAGTACAAGTAAAGCAAGTATAGGCAATGCAGGTTTCGGTAAGCCAAGTACAGCTAAGTCAAGTATAGGCAATGCAGGTTTTGGTAAGCCAGGTACAGCTAAGTCAAGTATTGGCAATGCAGGTTTCGGTAAGCCAAGTACAACAAAGTCAAGCACAGGAAAAACAAATTTCGGTAAAACGAATACAGGAGCGAGCCAGGATAGCCGTGGTTGGAGTAAGCAAGGATTTGTAGGAAGCGGAGCTGGTAAGGCGGAAAGACCGGACAACTTCCATAAACCGAAGAAACCAAGTGAATATGATGTTCAGAATGGTAAGGCAGATAATACTAGAACAGCCAAGAATAATGTTACACATGGTAAATCATATCA
>JAQZBA010000325.1 GCA_029239365.1 Herbinix sp.
AGCAGAGGTAGAAGGAATTCATGAGAAGGGCAAGGATATCAGAGGAGTAGTGGTTGGTAAGATCATCGAGATTAACGATCATCCGAATTCCAAGAAGCTACATCTGGTTAAAGTTGATATTGGTAAAGAGACTGTAGGCTGTGTCTGCGGTGCTCCGAACGTATTTGTCGGTGCAGTGGTTCCCTTTGCTACCCTCGGTGGACACGTGGGAGAATTAGAGCTTATGGAAGCTAAGATTGCCGGTGAGATCAGCCATGGTATGTGCTGCTCAGAGAAGGAGCTTGGTATCAGCGAAGACCACTCCGGCTTGATGATTTTAGATGATATCTACCAGTTAGGAACAGATATTAAAGAGATTATGCAGATTGATGATACAATCTTCGAGGTAGATAACAAGTCCTTAACCAACCGTCCTGACCTCTGGGGTCATTACGGAATCGCAAGAGAAATCTCCGTATTAACGAAGAGACCACTGAAGCCCTTGGAGGTAATCGATACCGGTATCTATAAGGAACTGAAGGCAATTGATGTTAAGGTTGAGAATATAGACAAATGCTATCGCTATAGCTGCCTATCCATCGCGAATATCACACAGAAGAAATCTCCGATTAACATGAGAATCCGCTTAAGCTACTGTGGAATGAGACCGATTAATCTTCTTGCGGATCTCACGAACTACCTGATGATGGAGCTTGCACAACCGATGCATGCCTTCGATCATAAGAAAGTATCAACCATACGTGTTAAGACCTATCCTGAGGTTGTTGATTTTACGACGCTTGATAGTGTGGAACGTAAAGTGGACACGGATACCTTACTCATCTGTGACGACAAGGAGCCGGTAGCAATCGCGGGTATCATGGGCGGTGAGCGTTCTGAGATTACAGAGGATACCAACTCCGTACTTCTTGAGTCAGCGAACTTTGAGGGTGTATCTGTTCGTAGATCCGCAACGAGATTAGGCCTTCGTACAGATGCTAGTTCAAGATATGAGAAGACCTTAGATCCGGAACTAACCATACCTGCCATTGAACGCTTCTTAAAATTATTGGTAGATATCGATCCAGGCGCTCTGGTGACTTCATCCCTGACTGACTGCTATGTTAAGAAATATGATACAATCAAGATTGATTTTGATAAAGCATATGTAGATAAATATACCGGCATTGACATCTCCTCAGACCGGATCGAGGATACCTTATCCGCCCTTGGCTTTGGGGTGACTCGTGACAAGGATAACTTCAGTTTGGTGGTTCCCTCCTGGAGAGCAACGAAGGACGTTACTATGAAAGCGGATATTATAGAAGAGATTACTAGGATCTACGGATATGATAACTTTGATATCTGCTCCACGAAGAGCTACCTGGTACCTGTTCGTCATAGTATAGAGAGAAGTGATGAATACCGTATGAAGGAGCTGTTAACCGAACGCTATGCGATGAATGAGGTTCATAGCTACATCTGGTATGATAATAAGATGAACAAAGAGCTGGGTATCCAGACTGATCCGAATATTCGTGTGGTCAACTCCCTGGCATCTGAAAATGATACAATTCGCTCAACTATGATTCCGAGCTTACTTGGATTTGTATCAAGGAATGTAGATAACTTCCCTGAGATGGGTATGTATGAAATCGGCCGTGTAGCAGAAGGGCTTGATGCAGAAGGTCTTGCAAAGGAACGGAAGAAGCTTGCATTTGTAGTGGCAAGCAAGAAGCTGAGCGAGAAGGAAGTATATTTCAAATGCAAAGAAATCATCGAACAGCTCATACAGGCAATCAAGAATGTAAGTCCATCCTTTGCACTGAATAAAGAACTGGCCAAAAGCAATTATGTACATCCGGTAAACAGTGCAAGCATCTTCTTAAAGGATAAGGAAATAGGCTACTTCTCCATTCTTGATCCGAGAGTGAAGAATAAGATTGATAAGAAGCTGAACGTGGCATTTGCAGAAATAGATACAGCTGAACTTCTGGAAATAGCAGCTGAGAGTCTTCGCTATACAGAGATCTCCAAATATCCGGGTGTTACCATCGACTTAAGCCTACTAACTGAGAAATCCTTGCGTTATGAGAGTATCGTAAGCTACATCAAGGAATACACTTGTGAGTATCTTCAGGGGGTCCGTCTCGTAGATATCTTCGAGGATGAGAAGCTTCTGGCAAGTAAGAAGAGTGTAACGATTCGTCTTGAATTCGGCTCTATGGATCGAACCTTAGAGGGCTCTGAGATTCAGAATATGGTGGATGAGATCCTTATACTTTTAGCGACGAAAGGTCTCGAGATTAGAAAATAACAATTTTTCGTGGAGGTTATACTTTTTTATAAGCGAGTGCGCAGAACTGAATATTTAAATGAATAACTGGAATAACATTGTTTGTCCTTGTATAAGCATTTTCTGAAGAGATATAGGCGGTATTGGTCTAATGAATATACAGCACAAGGGAACAATAACGATTGAGACTCTGCGGCTCGTTTTAAGGCGTTTCGAAGAAAAGGATGCTAAGGATATGTATGAGAATTGGGCAGGGGATCTTCAGGTATGCAAATATCTGTCCTGGGGGCCACATTCGAATGAAGAGGTCTCAAGAAAGAGGATTCTCAGCTGGATTAGCAATTATATTCGTTTTAATTCTTATGTGTGGGTCCTGGAATATAAGCGGAGTGGTGTCGCGGTTGGATCCATCAGTGTCGAGATTGCAGATGACAAGGCCAGGATGTGTGAAGTGGGATATTGCCTGGGTAAGGAATACTGGAATCAAGGTCTGATGACGGAAGCGCTTCTTGCAGTAATGCATTATCTCTTCTATGAGGTGGGATATCAGACAATTCAAGCGAAGCATGATGTCCTAAACATTGCCTCAGGTAGAGTGATGCAGAAAGCCGGGATGACATATTCCAAGACAGAGCTCAAGGTTGGTGTCCGTAGGGATGCAACCTATTATGATTGTGATGTCTATATTAGAAATATTTATGATGATTAGTATGGAATAAGATTAAGTGAAAGCTTGGATTCCCACAATGAATTCGTATCCGGATTCGTTGTGGGTTTTTAACTATTCGGTAAAAAAGGAACACAACAACTAATTGAATGACATGATCATGGTAACAAATCATATGAATAATTTTTACTGTATCCGTATCAGAGAGATTGATGTATAATTGGCAATAAGGGAAAAGGTTGGAATAAGGATTACAGCCGGTACAAGCACAATTATGTGTTTCTTCCTTACTAGGGGATCAGCAATGGGGAGGATATGGTGGTTAAAAGTAAATTACTCTTTTCAGATGCTTATGAGAGCTTCTATGATTTGGTTTCACAGAATGAACTATTCTCAACTTACTGCGAGAGGGTATTCGGAGTTGATCTCTCTCAGGATGGCTTCAGCGATATCAGTCAGATCAAGGATATGATTACACTAGCAGGGATCAAGCAGGGAGATACAGTTCTTGATATCGGTTGTGGGAATGGAAAGCTAGCGGAGTTCATATCGGATACGACGGGAGCTACTGTCTATGGCTTCGACTATTCGGAGAATGCAATTGAATCAGCGAAAAAACGTACGAAGAATAAAATGGATCAATATTATGAGGTTGGTTTGATTGGAGAGATGCAGTATCCGGATCAGCAGTTTGATGTAATCTTATCAGTAGATACTATGTATTTCGCTCAGGATATGGTCGGGTTTGTAAGCCAGATTGCGCGGTGGTTGAAGCCTGAAGGAATCTTTCTTGCATATTATAGTGAAGGTCATATGGCTAACCGGCGAACGGATGAGCGGGATACAGAGCTGGCTTATGCGTTGAAGCAGTTGGAGCTTACCTATCAGAAGATTGATTACACAACAAGACATTATGAGCTTATGAAACATAAGAGGGAGGTGATTTCTTCAATGAAGGAGGAGTTCCTTCATAGTGATATGGCTTTTTACTATGATTGTTCCATAGATCAGTCAATTGATATTGACTTGAGCTTTGAGAACTTTATGAAGAAGTATAACCGCTATTTATATATTATGAAAATAAACTAATGTCATAAGGAATGAGACGGACTAGGATTGCGCATGCTCTGGATAAGATGGACAAGGGTATGAAGTGAATTTGTGTAACTTAAGGCGTGACCTTTTGTACAATGAACAATAAGGAGGAGTATGATTATGTTAAAGGAATTTAAGAAATTTGCATTAAGAGGAAATATGATCGACTTAGCAGTTGGTATTATCATTGGTGGCGCTTTCAGCGGTATCGTTAATTCATTGGTAAATGATATCATTATGCCTATCCTTAGCTTGCTTACGCAGAATATCGATTTTAACAATCTTTTTATTGCACTGGATGGCGGGGATTATACCCTCGAAAAAGCGCAGGAGCTAGGTGTAGCAATCGTGAAGTATGGTACCTTTTTGTCCGTAATTCTGAATTTCATTATTATGGCTTTTGTTGTATTTTTGATGGTAAAATGGATCAACAAGTTGAAGAGACCTGAACCGGTAGCAGCACCGACTACCAAACAATGCCCGCATTGCTTG
>JAQZBA010000326.1 GCA_029239365.1 Herbinix sp.
CAAAGGTTAAATTCTGCCATAAACTTTTCAAAAATGATTGGGTTCATTTCCTTGGAACTGATGCGCATGGAACGGATGAAAGGGCTCCTCGTGCAAGAGCTGCTGTTCGGTTCCTTCGTCAAAAGTATGGGGATGATACTGTTAGGCAATTGCTGTGGGATAACCCGATGACTATGTTAGAAGATAAACATTTATAATATTACAACAACAATTAAGGAGAATTTGGATGGAGCAATTGAATAACGATGTAGTGGAAATTGATGTAAAGGAATTATTATTAGTAATATTACATAAATGGTGGATTATTCTACTGATCGGGATCGTGGGAGCGACAGCCACCGGTATCATAAGTAAATATATTATCCAGTCGGTTTACACCTCAACCGCCAAGGTCTATGTTATTAACCGGCAAGACGCGACTACGATGACCTTATCAGACCTACAGACTGGAACACAATTAACAAAAGACTATATGATTCTTGTAAAAAGTCGGTCAGTGATGGAACAGGTCATAGGTAAGCTTGGTTTAGAGATGACCCAAGAGGAATTTGAAAAAAAAATAGAAGTAAATACTCCGGAGGATACCCGTATCCTGGAGATCATGGTGAAATATCCAGATGCATTAATGGCTAAGCAAATAGTGGACGCATTAGCAGAAATCTCCTCAGAACGTATGGTAAGCGTAATGGAGATGGAGAAGGTAAATATTGTGGAAGAAGGTAATCTTCCAATCGAACCGTCCAGTCCCAATATAATAAGAAATACCCTTCTAGGGGGTTTGGTGGGGTTTGCTCTCGCTTCGTTTATTTGTGTAATGATTTATCTGATGAATGATACGATCAAGACAACGGAAGACATCGAAAAGCATCTAGGTATTACAACGCTCGGTATTATTCCATTAGAAGAAGGTGTCAATAAGAAATTTAGAAAAGTAAAACAGAGCAGACGTAACAGGAAGGCAGTACTTGCTAGTTAAGGAGAAATTAGATGATACAGATAAATTTAGAGCAAAATATCAAGCTTGATTTCAAAAGTAATGAGGCATATAAGCAATTAAGGACTAATATTCTTTTCTGTGGCAGAGATATAAAGGTTGTTTGTTTTACCAGCAGCCTACCCAATGAGGGGAAATCCAATGTATCCTTTAACCTCGCAGTTTCATTTGCTGAGAGTGGTAAAAAAGTTATCTTTATTGATGCAGACCTACGTCGGTCTATCATTCTCGGCAGGTATAAGCCTGACCAAGCAGTTATGGGGTTAACCCATTATCTATCAGGGATGAACAGCCTTGAGGAGGTGCAGTATGAGACCAATATACCAAATCTGGATATGATTTTTACTGGACCGGTTCCTCCAAATCCATCTGAGTTACTTGGAAGTGATACATTTGTCGAGTTGTTACATGCATTGCGAGAGGAATATGACTACGTCATAATTGATACACCTCCTCTTGGGAGTGTCATTGATAGTGTGATTATTGCAGAACATTGTGATGGTGTTGTGTTGGTGGTTGAAGCGAATGCAATCAGTTATAAGTTTGTACAGAAGGTAAAAAGCCAGTTAGAAATGGGGAAATGTAGAATTCTTGGTGCGGTTCTCAATAAGGTAGATATGAATAAGGAGCATCAGTATTACGGGAAGAAGTACAAAAGATATGAGAAGCAGTATTATACTGCATATTAAGCAGGAACCTAATATTTAATAAGAAACTGCATAAGTAAATGAAAAAGCTAACCCTACAAATGATAGTTTATGAATATTAATAGAATACAAAAGGAGAAGAATTTGATCATAGCATTGAAAATGTAGGGGGAAAAATGGATACTGGTATCATAAAGCAGAAGAAATCGGCTGTTAGATTTAAGACAGGCTCTATGCCTCCAATTCTTACACTAAGTATAGTAACATTTATTGTTAGCTTTATATTGATTGCAAGGTGGTTGTTTAATACATATCAGGAGGAAGTTAGTATTCCTGTTTTCTCAAATCATATTGTGATAATGGATGAAAAGGAACTGAATGTGTCGGAACTAGAAGTATTATCCTTGCTATCGAGTTGTAGCATATTACCAGATTATAATAGCCAAGTGAGTTCTATAGATTCGATATTCTATAAAACCTTGCACGAATACTTAAGTAGCTCGGAAGTATGCTTAACATCGAAGCAAGCTTCACAGATTGTTAGTAACATAATTGATCTACAAGAAATAATGAATTATGAAGGAGAGGCAGAATTCTCTAAAATGTCCCTGGAAGGGAAAAAAGTAGCGATCTATCTCACAGAACAGATCTACGAACTATGTAATCTTAAGCTACAACTAAACATGGAGGGTAATATCGAAAAGATATCAGATCGTTCTGATAACATTATCTATTCAAATCGTGCACCCACTAGCCAGCATGGTATTCAGGTTAATATATTAATCATTACACTGACTTCTATGGCAATCTTACTAAGTATATGTATCGCTATAGCTAAGAAAAATCAATTATTTATGAAGGAAGTAGGATACGATGGATTTGATGAGGAAAGATTTGCCTAACAAATATCTCTTACTAGTAGATGTATGCTGTATTATATTATCCTTTATATTAACTACATGGATTCGATATGGTGAGCTTACGAGGAATCTGTTTCGAACAGATGTATATGGAATAGCCTTTGCGATCATTCTGTCGTTATATGTTGCAATCTACTATCTATATAATACCTATAGCCGATTCTTCAAACGAGGGTTCCTAGAGGAGATGGTTGCAGTAGTTAAGATTAATTTAATCCTGGCAGTAACAATAACAGCAGTGATGTTTATATTCCAGGAGGGAGCATCTTATTCGAGACTATTCTTCCTGTGCTTCTTCCTATTAAATACCTCAGTAACCTATATTGCAAGGCAGTATTATAAAGTCCTTCTTCTGGCAGTATATAAGAAGAGTACTTCCAGCTATAAGATTATGATTATAACAACCTCGGATCAGGCGAAGAGAATTCTAGAACGAATCAGAGGCGAAAATGATTGGGAGTATCAGATTACTTATCTGACTATTCTTGACCTGGATATGATAGGAAAGAAGATCGATGGGATTGAAGTGAAAGCTGATATTACTAATATGTTTGAAATTGCAAAGTTAGAGGTCTTGGATGGGGTATTTATACATATACCAAATGACAGCTTACTTGATATTAAATTGGAAGATATTGTATTGGGGCTCCAGAATATGGGGGTAACTGTGGACTTAAGCATCAACACCTTTGGTCTTAAAATCCATGAAAAGGTTGTGCGTGAGATGAGTGGATATCATGTACTTACCTTCAGTTCACGTCTATTCAATGAGAGTCAGATGGTACTAAAGCGTATTACAGATATGATAGGAGGATTTATTGGCAGTATCATAACAATATTCCTCATGATATTCATAGCACCAGCAATATACCTCGAATCTCCGGGGCCGATATTCTTCTCACAAGTGAGGATTGGAAGGAATGGCAGGCGCTTTAGAATATATAAATTCCGATCCATGTATACGGATGCTGAGAAACATAAACAAGAACTTATGGCGCACAACGAGATGAATGGTTTCATGTTTAAGATGAAGAACGATCCGAGAGTTACCAAAGTGGGTAAAATTCTTAGAAAAACTAGTTTAGACGAATTTCCTCAGTTCTTTAATGTCTTAAAAGGTGACATGAGCCTTGTCGGAACAAGACCCCCAACAGTATCTGAATTTATTCAATATGAAGGCAGACATAAAAGAAGGCTTGCCCTGAAGGCAGGTGTTACTGGTCTGTGGCAGGTTAGCGGTAGAAGTGATATCAATGACTTCGAAGATGTGGTAAAGATGGATTTGGAGTATATTGATAACTGGTGTTGGAGGATGGATGTGAAGATATTGTTTAAGACGGTAGGGGTAGTGTTGTTTGGGAGAGGTGCGAAATAGAAGAGAATCTGGTTGGAACACGATCGCCTACGATGGATAAATTTGAGCTTTATGGGGATGTATCAGGTAAGGGGAGAGAATCATTGCAGGGTATCGATCATATCATTCACAAGTGGCAGAGTTGGTGAATTCTGCAATGTCAGGCATCACAATTAGATGAAGAACATCAATATTGTGATGCTGATTTGACAGGGGATTAGAAAACCGGAATCGCTGATTACTCATATGACTGACCGAAAGGGTCAGGATATGCCCAGTTTTTTATATTTCCGAGGGCTTTGAACTAGGATTTCTAGTTTAAGCGATGTGGTAAAGTTTTGTTACAAGGTGAAGATCTTCTAACATCAGGGTGATTAAGGTAGTCGGGCATGGAATACTCAGAGATTGGTGTCGAGTAACCTCAGTTGGTTGGCAAGTATCAGGGAATTGCATTGATTAGGGATATTACTTGGAGGATGGAACGAAGTTGAATCTATGTGATAATGATCAGAAGTTACTCGTGTTTAAAGATACTTATAAATTTTATGTAGATGACTGATGCAGATAAAGGTTAACAATAAAGAGGAAGGATGAGGCAAGCAACCT
>JAQZBA010000327.1 GCA_029239365.1 Herbinix sp.
ATGCTATTGAGTTCTGTAAGGAGGATGAGCTGTGGAGGATAGAAGTCAGGAAGCGTTAAAAAAATATCATCTTAAGATCTATAATATATACCGGGCCAGAGGTGCTTTCCTGTTAGAAACGGATGCAGGGCTTAAGCTGTATAAATGCTTCGAAGGCTCTAGAAATCGGGCGTTGTTTGAGAACAAGGTAAAAGAACACTTGTTACTTCATGGCTATGTGAATACAGATCTCTTTGTCAAGACCTTGGAGGAGGATATTATCTCTGAGGATAGTGCCGGTTGTCAATACATCATGAAGAACTGGTTCTGGGGTGAGGAATGTAATCTTCGCGAATTATCCCAGGTTGAGTACGCCGCTGCGAATCTGGCACGGCTTCACAATATCTTAAGAGACGTTGACTTCACAAATGAGCAGTTGGAGCATAATATTTCCCCGGATTTGATGGAGACCTTTGACAAACGCAACAGAGAATTGAAGCGTGTGAAGGCATATATACGAGAGAAGAAGCAGAAGAATGAGTTTGAGCTTTTATACCTTAATTATTATGAGGCATTCTATGAGCAGGGATTGCTGGCAGCAGGACGTCTCACTAATTCAGCCTACACCAGGCTAATGGAAGAGGCAATTAGAGACCGAAGTGTCTGCCATGGTAATTACACCTATCATAATATAATTATCTTGAAGAGTAAGACAGAGGCCATAAGTAAGAATTATGTTCCACCGGGATGGGTTAACAGGCAACCACTATCTGCAACAGAGTTAACCGGTGCTAGTAACAATATCGCCACCACGAATTTCGAGAAGTCCTTTATTGGATTACAAATCTATGATCTATATCAGTTCATTCGCAAGGTGATGGAGAAAAATGATTGGGATATTCTCTACGGAAGCAATATTATTGAAGCATATAACCAGGTAAAGCTGTTATCAAAAGAAGAGCTCCAAGTGCTCTACCTGTTGCTTCTGTATCCGGAGAAGTTCTGGAAGATAACGAACTTTTATTATAATGGTAAGAAATCGTGGGTATCCGGACGCAATACACAGAAGCTCAACATGATAGGAGAGCAGAACGAGAAAAAAGAGATGTTCCTTCACAAACTGGAAAGTATTTTATAATCACAGGAAGGATTGAAAGTGCCTTCAAGGTAGGCTATAATGTACATAGATACGCACGGCCAGAAAACAGAGGAACTTTAAATGAGTGCATTAGATAAAAAGCAAAAGAGGAAAAATACTGTTAATAGCAGACTAATCATGAGCCTGCTTCTTGGGCTTGGATTTCTGTCTGCCATTCTGTTGGTAACTATGTATGCCACCGGTGGGAACTCCGGTCATAACAGCATAATCATCGGGGATCAACAGGAAGAAGAACAGGAGGCAGCTCCGGAGGTAAGGAAGGGCAACGAGATTCTGGGAGTCATTACTGCGATTAAGGAAGGAACACAGGAGATAACCCTTTATGATGTTATAAAGGAGGAAAGTGTAACCTATCCTTATAACGGTGGTACGAATATTGTAGATAAATACGGACAGGTGATGGCAGTCAGCCAGCTTCCGATTGGGATTATGGTCGAGGCAATTCTGCCGGAGAATGAAACAAAAATATCTGAATTAAAGGTATCGACCAAAGCTTGGGAATATGTCGGAGTCAGTAACCTTGGAATTGACCGGAGCAGCCGGGTGATGAAGATTGCCACAAACAAATATAAATATACAGATGACATTATCATCCTGGACGAAGATGCATTTATCACGGTTCATGAGCTTGCAGAAATGGATGAGCTAATCATACGAGGTTATGAAGAGACCATCTGGTCCATCACTGTCAGCAGAGGTCATGGTACAGTAAAACTCATGGAATATGAAGGTTTCCTAGGTGATAATATTACCATTGGGTATGAGTCAATGCAGCAGGTTGCTGAGGATATGGTAATCAAGGTAAGAGAGGGTAACTTCAACCTGACCGTGGAGAATGCTAAGTATACAGCGACGAAGAATATTACTGTATACCGGAATCAGGAGACGTTAGTCACGTTAAGTGACTTGGGACCGGATGCTGCAAAACAGGGATTGGTAACCTTTGAGATTACACCTTTCGGTGCTGATTTATTCATTGACGGTAGACTGACTACCTATTCCGGCGCCTTGGAGTTGACCTATGGAGATCACGATGTAGTGGTATCGTTGGAGGAGTATACTACCTTTGAAGGTAATCTAACTGTTGATAGTGCGGGTAAGACCATTCACATTGATTTGCCGGAGGAAAGCAGTAATGAAGAAGCATCTGTCACAGAGGCTGAGACGGATACGGATAGCATTGATTCTGAGGATACGGATCCTAATAATGATTCCGAAACGATCAACGGATCAGAGAATGAAGATCCTGAGGATGTTCCTGATAATACCTCCAATGAGGATTATGAAGAGGATGCGGACCATCTGATTCATGTACAGAATCCAATTGGCGCATCCATCTATCTCAATGGCGAATTCCAGGGTGTCTCACCGGCAAGCTTTGGAAAGTTGATCGGTACTCATGTGTTAACCTTCATCAAGGAAGGTTACGAGACCACAAGCTATACGGTGGAAGTGTCAGATGATAACCGGGACACCTATTTTAATATGCCTGATCTCACAAAGAAATAGTATAAATATAATTGCAATGGGTATTGGTCTATGACCTGTGAGCAATAAATGTTATATTTAGGCCTAATAAGGACAATTAAATCATATAATGGGGACTGTAATAGAACGGTGTCAATCGATTTTTCATCCTCTCTCTTTTCAAAGTAGCTGTTGTAAGCTATAATAAATGTAAATTTATGGAAAAGAGAGGGGATTTTTATGGTCAAATTCTTATATGAGCGAACCCGGCAGAAACAAAAAATAAGCTGTTAAAGCTTATGAAAATGAGGTTTGAGGCCTGTTATAAGGCGAAAATCGGTGTGAATAATGTGGATACATTTGTGGATAAGAGTGTATTGAGGTATCGGTTTTGTGGAGTTTTATTATCCACATGGGATAATTTTGGTGGACAAGTTCTCTTTCTAACGCTCTTAACAGTGCCTGTAAGCACAGTATTTGGTGTTGTTTTTGATTGTGGACAAGAAGTGGTTATGCTGACAGGAGCAGTGGGAATATTGACAAGTGCAATCTTAATTCTTGTGGATAAAAGTATCAATCTTTCCGCAAAGAAGGCGATGCTTCGTTTGAATCTCCTGGATTATCTGGAGAATTTCTGTAAGGTAAGGTTAGAGCAGGAGATCTTCCATCCGGAGCTCTACGAGCAAATTCGCAAAGAATTTGTACAAGTATCAGAAGCGAAGAAGCAGGTGGTTCCATCCGTGGAGTCAAGTAAAGATGACGCTAAGGAGGAAATAATCCGTAGAAGAGAAGAAAAGAAGAAGAAAGAGGAAGAAAGACGGCTGGAGGCTCGCAAGAGAGAAGAAGAACAACGTAAAATAGAGGAAGTCAGGAAGGAAGAAGAGAAAAAAAGACAGGAAGAGCGTAGGCAACTTGCAGCGAAACGCCGTGAGGAGGAGCTGAAAAGAATAGAAGAAGAACGATTAGCACTAGAAGCAAGAAGAGCTGAATTAAAGAAAATGTCTCTTGAAAAGCATTCAGTGAACCAGAAAAAGGATATGGTACAGGAAAAGGATACGATATTACATAGTCTGGAAGAAGAGCTTAAACCGAGTCAGGTGAAAACTGACATGAACAAGGTACTCAAAGGCCTGGATGAGATAGCAGCTGCGAATGAAAAATCTCATCAGGAGAAGAGTCATATAGAGGAGGAACAAAAGGAGGCAATCACACAGGAAGCAGTGAAGAATGTGAAGCCCCATAGCAAGTCTCGCAGCCATTTGGCAAATGTTCAGGAGGACAAGCTGATTGAAGATGTTTTGAAGGAATTCTTCGCATAACTTAATTCAGATATAAAACAATTGAATAATATGGTTGACTTTGTTAGAATATAAGAAAAAACGAAAGGAAGTTATTACTATGACAAACAAAGTTACCTTTGATTTATCAGTTGCGAAAAAGTATGTTACAGCTTCTGAATTAGACATGATCAAGAATGCTACTGTGGCAGCCAAAGACCAACTTATTAATAAGACCGGCGCAGGAAATGATTTTTTGGGATGGATTGACCTTCCTGTTGATTATGACAAGGAGGAATTCGCTCGCATTCAGAAATCGGCAGCTCAGATCCAGAAGGATTCTGAGGTTCTTCTCGTCATCGGAATTGGTGGTTCTTATCTCGGTGCAAGAGCAGCTATTGAATTCTTAAGACACAGCTTCTACAACAGCGTGTCCAAGGAGATCAGAAAGACCCCGGAGATTTATTTCTGTGGTAATAACATAAGCAGTAATTATATGAATCATCTGATTGATGTCATCGGTGACAGAGATTTCTCCATTAACATCATCAGCAAGTCCGGTACTACTACCGAACCGGCAATCGCATTCCGCGTATTTAAGAAGCTCTTGAATGAGAAATATGGAAGAAAAGAAGCAGCAAAAAGAATCTATGCCACTACGGACAAGGCGAGAGGTGCATTAAAGAATCTTGCTATGGAGGAAGGCTACGAGAGCTTTGTTGTTCCGGATGATGTTGGCGGTCGTTATTCCGTTCTTACTGCAGTAGGACTACTTCCTATCGCAGTCAGTGGTGCAGATATCACCAAGCTTATGGAAGGTGCTGCAAGTATGAGAAATTATTGCTTGAACAATCCATTTGAGCAGAATGATTCCTTAAAGTATGCAGCAACTCGTAATATCTTACTTAGAAAAGGTAAGAGTATTGAGATACTAGTAAATTATGAGCCTTCTCTTCACTTTGTATCTGAGTGGTGGAAGCAGCTATTTGGCGAGAGCGAGGGCAAGGACCAGAAGGGTATCTTCCCGGCGTCAGTTGATTTTACAACTGACTTACATTCCATGGGACAGTTTATTCAGGATGGGCAGAGAACACTCTTTGAGACAGTAATCAATATAGAGAAATCTTCTACAGAGATAATTCTTGAGGAAGAGGAGATTGATCTGGATGGACTTAATTATCTAGCAGGTAAGAATGTAGACTTTGTAAATAAAAATGCTATGAAGGGTACTCTTCTTGCACACACCGATGGTGATGTTCCGAACCTAAGTGTAGCAATGCCGGAGCAGAACGAATTCTATCTGGGTGAGCTGTTCTACTTCTTCGAGTTTGCTTGTGGTGTCAGTGGATACCTCCTTGGTGTCAATCCTTTTGATCAACCGGGTGTAGAGAGTTATAAGAAGAATATGTTTGCTCTTCTCGGAAAGCCTGGCTTTGAGGCTCAGAGAGAGGAATTATTGAAGAGATTATAAACCCTGAACTATGACACAGGAATCAATTATGTTGTATTACAATAAAAAGAGGCGAAGGCATTTTCACATGCCTTCGCTTTTTATTGTATAGGTAATGCGGTGGTGTTGTTTTGACTAAGGAAGCGTACTTATCTTGGTAAACTCTTATCGACATGAATAATAAATGACTCGGCTGCAGGCACAATAAATTATCTTAAGAGTATAATATAATATGTTCTAAATTAGCTGTTCAAACATCATAGAGAATGTTCGGTGACAGTAATTGCAGGATCGGGTACATATCTTTGAGAATTCGCAACCGAATCCCTTTTACCTCATGAAGAGTGTGAAACTTTACTGTGCCAATAACTTACTAGAACATTCGGCTGCTTAACATAGATATGACAAGGGCTGTTGGAAAATCACCCTCTACATCAGAGGAGTTATCAACAGCCTTTTTGTTCATGGGTATCATTCATTTAGGGCATTACAGCGATATAGTTATACATAAGTATGAAATGACAGAAGCTTCCACCCATTACAAAGAGGTGGAAAATCTCATGAGAACCAAAGTACTTATGTCGGTTATTAAAAATAGGAAGCTTTAAAGCATAGATGATTCCACCAATGGTGTAAATGATTCCTCCGGCAAGTAACCACTGGAAAGCAGCGGTAGGCAGGGAATTAATGATCTGGGTAAAGGCTAGGACGCAGGTCCACCCCATAGCGATGTAAACTATGGAAGAGAACCACTTAGGGCAATGCACCCAGAAGCCGGTTACTATGATACCGAGAAGGGCCAAGCCCCAAATCAGCGCCAGCATAATAATGCCTGTACGGCCGCCAAGAGCTATTACACAAATCGGAGTGTAGGTTCCGGCAATTAAGATATAGATTGCCATGTGATCGAATTTTTTCAATCTGCGGTGAACCTTGCTGGTCTTACCAAAGGTATGATATGTTGTACTTGCAACATATAATAAAATCATGCTGAGTATAAAGACACCCAGGGAAAGTATATGGATACGACTTGGTTGATGGGCAGCCCTTAACAGTAGAGGGGTTGCAGCAAATAGAGCCATTAGAGTTCCTATCAGATGGGTAATGGCACTTCCCGGATCCTTTGCACTTACTTTTTTCACTGTCATAGAATCAACTCCTTTCAAAACTTTGAGGATTAGTGTCCGCAACATCCTCGGTATAAAGCTAGTATACCTAAAGATTGGATGTAATATTCAGGGTGTAGTTTGGATAATACATCATGTAGTTATCATTACTACGTAATATGTATTTACATACTACAATACATCGTTATAAAATGCAAGACAAAATTTTGTTTTTCTAAATTGGCGTAATATGTTATACTATAAGGAATAGACATTAGGGTCTATTTAGAACTACTCATACTGATACGCGAACGCAACCTGGAGGCAATTATGGATTTGAATATTGGTGAGATCGTAAAGCTGAAGAAACAACATCCCTGTGGAAGCTACGAATGGGAGATTCTTCGTGTTGGAATGGATTTTCGTTTGAAATGCCTTGGGTGTGGCCACCAAGTGATGCTTCCGAGAAAACAAGTAGAAAAAAATATTAAGCAGGTAAGGAAACCTACAAATTAATGGAACAGAAGGAAAAACCAAGCTGCAAAAGGTGCCTTCTTCAAGATATCGCACCGGAGGAATATCTGGAGCATATGAAAATCTATCTGAACGGCCTTGATGAGGATACGAAAGCGGACGAGCTTCTGTACCGCGAGAGATTATTGAGATGCCAGGAATGTGATAATTTGAAGGAAGGTCTCTGTAGAATCTGTGGATGCTTT
>JAQZBA010000328.1 GCA_029239365.1 Herbinix sp.
ACTTTTGTTCTGGTATCACCGGAAGAGCTACGTATCCCTGCTTACATTAGAGAAGAATTATTACAACTTCACAACATTCGGTTCGAAGAAGTACGAAACCTCGATGAATCGATGCCCAATCTTGACATTCTGTATATGACAAGAGTACAGAAGGAACGTTTCTTCAATGAAGAGGATTATATCCGCTTAAAGGATATTTATATCCTGGATGATAAGAAGATGTCCCTCGGTAAACCGGATATGCTCGTTCTTCACCCCCTACCAAGAGTAAATGAGATTGCGACTGAGGTTGATGATGACCCTCGCGCAGTTTACTTCAAACAAGCTCAGTTCGGTGTCTATGTACGTATGGCTCTGATTATGAAATTATTGGAGGTAGAAGCATGTTAAATATCGGTGTACTCAATCAAGGAATTGTTATCGATCATATTCAGGTTGGCGGCGCTATGAAGATCTACTCCTATCTCGATCTGGAGAATAAGGATGTCTCCGTTGCTATTATCAAGAATGCAAAGAGTAATAAAATGGGTAAAAAGGATATTATTAAGATAGAAGGAACCTTAAGAGATCTTGATCTGGACATACTTGGTGCTCTGGACCATCAAATCACTATCAACATTATTGATGACGGCAAGATCATTGATAAGAAGAACCCTACCTTACCGGAGCATGTATCCAATGTATTAAAATGTAAGAATCCAAGATGCATTACCTCCATAGAGCCTGGCTTGGTTCATTCCTTCAAGCTGACAGACCGTTCCAAAGGCAAATATCGTTGTATCTATTGTGAGCAGGCTTTCGACCGCAGACAGTAATGTGAATTAATAAAAGGCATTAATTCACACTTAAAAGTTTGTGCCTGCGAAATCCTCGGCACAAACTTATTCAAAGGGAAGAACCACGAAGTTCTCCCATAGGAGCGAACTCCTTGTTCTTCCGGTCTGTTTCTGCCTGAGAAATCAATATATGATATTTATTATCTAAGTATATATTAAGAAAGCGAGGGTAACGCAGTTCATTGCGTCCCTCGCTTTCTTTGATTCATGCTTTTTACCACCTGTTCAAATGCCTGTTCCCAGCATTCATCCGGTAGGTTACCTTCCGGAATGTTGCCATACTCTTTTAGCGTAAGCTCCTCTGTTAAGAAATATACATCAGGTAGTATGTTCTCACCGCTAATTAATACGTATTGAATTATCTTAGAAAATGTTTTTGATTTGAGAGGGAGGTCACTTGCATTGAATTCTTCGATTAAAGCCTTAATATCATAATCCAGTGAGAGAAATTCAGGTTCCCACTTCATATGATCACCATGTAATATTGCCAATTGGGCTTGCCCTGCCACTCCAGTGGCAATCCCCACCGAGCCGGGATTGATTAACGTCTTTCCTTCATATTCGTAGATTCCCTGGATATGGGTATGAGCACAGACTAAGAGCTGGGTCTTAAGCTCCATTAAACGTTGTTTTGATTGTTCACTACCAATATGCAGAAGCTCCCGATTCGAGGTTGGTGAGCCATGGCATATTGTGAAGTCCTCAAATCCATCAATAGAAATCACTTTACTTATCTCACATTCCTGAAAAAAGTCAAAATCCTCCATGGTCAGATTCTCATAGGTATAGAGCAAAGAACCAGTATTGGAGCTATAACTCCAAAGATCCGACTCCTCCTCATAATGCTTCAACTGATAATCCTCACGATTACCACGGATGATCCAGGACGGGTACTGTTTGCTTATCCCACGAATAAGGTTCAATGCTCTCTGGGGATAGGGGCAATCACTGATATAATCACCTAAGAATATATAGCCATCCACCATAATCTCCTTACAATAAGACAGACAACGTTCTAGTGCTTTATAATTACTATGGATATCTCCTAATAATGCCAATTTCATCTATTTGCTTCCTCACCTTTTGTATTAGTTCATCTTGGTAGATATTTTTCCATATCCTGCTAGCCATTTCATTGTAACAAAAAAATCATTCTTTGTGTACTATGTCCGATGACATTATTTCAAATAATGTCCGATCATATTACAGTGAGAATGATTTCAGTTGTTTTATTATGTATGACAAACTCAAGTATTCTATATTTCAATGTTCTAGCCTATTATTATTTTTCATTTTTACAGCTATTTGTATTAGATTTATTAATTCAATCTTCCATCAACTATGGTCCAATTGATATTCTTCATAAAAGCATCGATATAATCCACCTTTTTATCAGCGTATTGAAGGAAATATGCATGCTCATACATATCTAAAACCAGAATAGGTGCTGAATATGCAATATTACCAACATCATGGGCATCCAAGCTTATATTACGAAGACGCATACTTCTCTGATCGAAGCATAGCATAGCCCAGCCTCTGCTTGCCTTCGCTGTTGCAATAAAATCCTCTTTCCAATACTTCACACTCCCGAAATCCTGTTCTATCAGGTCTATCGTAGCCGTCTTCGGCGAGGGTGATCTACCTCCAATATTCTCAAAGTACAGTTCATGAAGGATGACACCATCCAGGGCAAAGGTCTCTCCCCTTTTCAACTCCCGATACCAACTGAAGGTAGTATTGGACTGGTCTCTCTGCGCATCACCATGAATTAAAATAGAGTCAATTTTATTAATGTTTGTTACATACCCTTCATAGAGACGTATATGAGCATCAAATTGTTCCTCATTTACCACTGTAATATCATCCGAATAACGAAATTGTACCTTTTCTATCATACCTTCCTCCATTCCAGCGCTTCTTAGCGCATCCATTATAATCTTCTACCTCACTCATGAATCAGATGTCAAAGGCTTGGCCTTTTTGCATTAATAGCAATATCCAACTCTCTATATCATACGAAGGGACCTTCCCATTTATGCTAAGATTGTATGATATTGATACGATGCAGAGGTGACCTACTTTTCATAGAAGCTGTGATGATTGTATGGTGTGATAGGATCGAATCGAATATACTTTGACGAAAAAAAACGGTTACCCATACATTTTAACAAAATGTGATGGGTAACCGTTAAGCACTCTTTGTATCAAACTTATCTTAGAATAATCCGGTAATCTTGCCGCTCTCATCAACATCAATTCCTTCTGCTGCGGGAACCTTAGGAAGACCGGGCATAGTCATCACTGTTCCTGTAATGGCAACTACAAAACCAGCCCCTGCGGATACATAGACCTCACGAATACTGATGTTAAAATTAGTAGGTCTGCCTAACTTTGTGGCATCATCCGATAAGGAATACTGATTCTTAGCCATACAGATCGGTAGCTCCTTGTAGCCAAGTGCTTCTATCGTCTTAATCGCGCTCTCAGCCTGCGAGTCATAAGTTACAGCATCCGCTCCATAGATTTCTTTTGCAATGGTTTCAATCTTCTCCTTGATGGATAAAGTGACATCATACAGCGGTTTATAATGGTTTGGTTTTGTCTCAATGGTCGCAAGAACCTTCTTCGCTAAATCAACTCCACCTTCGCCACCCTTTTCCCATACCTCACATAGAGAGAACTCGCAGCCTCTGTTCTCACAGAATTCTTGGATATAACTAAGCTCAGCATCGGAATCGGACACAAAGCGGTTTAAGCTGACAACAACCGGAACTCCGAATTTCTGCAGATTTTCAATGTGTTTCTCAAGGTTTACGATTCCCTTTTTCAAGGCTTCCAGATTTTCTGTTCCTAACTCTGTCTTAGCAATACCGCCATTGTATTTTAACGCACGTACGGTCGCCACCAGAACAACAGCGCTTGGCATGAGCTTCGCCATTCTACACTTAATATCGAGGAATTTCTCAGCTCCAAGATCTGCTCCGAAGCCTGCCTCGGTAACAACAACATCTGCTAGCTTCAGTGCTGTCTTCGTAGCTCTGACACTATTGCAGCCATGAGCGATATTCGCGAAAGGGCCACCATGAATGATGGTCGGTGTATTCTCTAATGTTTGTATAAGATTCGGCTTTAATGCATCCTTTAATAATGCAGCCATGGCACCTACTGCCTTTAACTGATTTGCAGTAACCGGCTTACCCTCATAGGTATACGCAACAACCATTCGGCCAAGGCGTTCCTTCAGATCCTTCATGTCCTCTGCAAGACATAGAACAGCCATAATCTCTGAGGCTACCGTTATTATAAAATGATCCTCACGGACTACTCCGTCAGCCTTACGTCCAAGACCAACAACAATATTACGCAATACTCTGTCATTCATGTCAAGACAGCGTTTCCATACAATCTGGTTGGCATCAATTCCCAATAAGTTGCCTTGTTGAATATGATTATCCATCATTGCAGCAAGAAGATTATTGGCCGAAGTGATTGCATGAAAATCTCCGGTAAAGTGCAGGTTCAGATCCTCCATCGGCACAACCTGTGCATTTCCACCACCAGCGGCACCGCCTTTAATTCCGAAGCAGGGACCGAGGGAAGGTTCGCGAAGTGCGATGCAGGAACGAATATTCATCAGACC